>JAEDOI010000005.1 GCA_016302065.1 Bacilli bacterium
GAGCCCAAACTTCCATTTCACCAAATCTTTGACCACCATTTTGAGCTTTACCACCTAATGGTTGTTGTGTAACGATTGAATATGGACCAACAGCACGTGCGTGAAGTTTATCATCAACCATGTGTGAAAGTTTAATCATATACATAACACCAACATTTATACGATTATCAAATCTCTCACCAGTTCTACCATCATAAAGAGCATATTTTCCATCACTTGGAATTTTTGCATCTTTCATAATTTGATCCATTTCGTCCATTGAAACACCATCAAAAACTGGAGTAGCAATTTTCATTCCACCAAGTGCCTTACATGCCATACCTAAATGGACTTCAAGAATTTGTCCAATGTTCATACGGGATGGAACACCTTGAGGATTAAGAAGAATGTCAACTGGAGTACCATCTTCCATAAATGGCATATCTTCTTGTGGAACAATACGTGAAATAACACCTTTATTACCGTGTCTTCCACTCATCTTATCACCTTCGCTAATTTTACGTTTTTGAGCAACATAAACTCTAACTTTTTGATTAACGCCTGGTTCTAATTCGTCTTTATTTTCTCTACTAAAGATGTGAACACCAAGAACAGTTCCAGCACCTCCATGAGGAACTCTCATTGAACTATCTTTGCATTCTTTTGCTCTAGTACCACAAATTTCTTCAAATAATTTATTTTCTGGGCTTAATTCACTTGCGCCTTTTGGTGTTATTTTACCAACAAGGATATCGCCCTCTTTAACATCACTTCCTGGAATAACAATTCCGTTTTCATCAAGGTAAGCTTTGTCTTCAGTTCTACAATTTGGAATATCGCTTGTAATAGTCTCTTCACCATTTTTAGTATCACGACATTCAACATCATATGTTTCAATATGAATTGATGTATAGACATCATCTTTAACTAATCTATCGCTCATAATGACAGCGTCTTCATAGTTATATCCGTCCCAAGTCATAAAGGCAACAACAACATTTTGTCCAAGTGCTAAGTCACCATTTTCCATACTTGGTCCATCAGCAATTAATTGTCCTTTTTTAACAACATCGCCTTTTCTTACAATACTTCTTTGGTTAATACAAGTTGAACCATTACTTCTTTGATATTTTCTTAACTTGTATGTTGTTTCGCCTAAGCTTTCTCTAACTCTAATCTCAGTTGAGTCAACATAAGTTACAACACCATCTTCTTTTGCAATAACAGCTAAACCAGAATCAACCGCAATACGATGTTCAACACCAGTTCCAACTAATGGAGCATGTGGTTTTAATAAAGGTAAAGCTTGACGTTGCATGTTAGCACCCATCAAAGCACGGTGGTTATCATCGTTTTCAAGGAATGGAATACAAGCTGCAGCGATAGAAACAATTTGCATTGGAGATTCATCTATATAATCGACTGATTTAACATCAGCAAGAATATTTTGTCCATTGTAACGAGCAACGACTCTTTCTCCTTTAAGATAACCATTTTCAATATCATCTCTTGTAGCTTGAGCAATGACGTGATCATTTTCATCAGCAGCTGTTAAATAATCAACTTCATCTAATATTTTTCCTGTTTCTTTATCAACTCTTCTATATGGAGCTTGAATAAAGCCATATCTATCAATCTTTGCATATGTAGCAAGATTATTAATCAAACCGATGTTTTGACCTTCAGGTGTTTCAATAGGACAAATACGACCATAGTGAGTAAAATGAACATCACGAACAGCCATACTAGCTCTATCACGAGCAATACCTTGAGGACCTAAAGCGGATATTCTTCTCTTGTTAGCAAGTTCTGAAAGAGGATTAACTTGGTCCATGAAATTACTTAATTGGTTAGAAGCAAAAAATTCATTAAGTTTACTTGCAAGAGGTCTATTGCTAATTAAATTTCTAATAGAAATTTCTTTTCCATCTTGATTAGAAGTCATTGACATTTTCTTTTCACAGTTTTTAGCAACTTTAATAAGACCATCTCTAAAATATTCTTGTAATAATTCACCAACATTTCTAATTCTTCTATTACTTAAGTGGTCGATATCATCAGTTTTTCCAAAATGATCCATTAAGTTTAAGAAATAAGAGAAAATGGCAATCATATCACTAATTGTTACTCTTGAATTTGTTTGATTCATATCAGTACCAATTACTGTTGAAACGATATCTTTGTTATTGTCATTTTTGCCATAAACTTTAACAATATTGACATAACATCTTTCAATTGCTTCTTCATTTTGGCTATTGATCTTAGCCATTTCTTTTAATAAATTTTGATTTAAATTTGGAGTTAAATCATATTGGTGAGCACCTTTTTCGAAGAATTGATCATCTTCAAGGCTTTCTACCATTTCTTTAGTTAATTTTTGACCTGCTTTATAAACGATTTCTCCATCAATTGAGATTAAGTTTTCAGCAAGTACTCTATCAACTAATCTATTATAAATTCCTAATTTATTGTTGTATTTATATCTACCAGCCTTACCAAGGTCATATCTCTTGTTATCAAAGAATTTTTGAATTAAATAAACAGTGACACCATTTTCAGTAATTGGTTCGCCTGGTCTTAACTTTTTAAATATTTCAACTAAAGCATCTTTAGAAGTTTTAATATTTTCATCTTTGATTAATGTATTGGTTAAGCATTCTCTCTTACCAAAAGTTTGATTAATTAATGAAGAATCTAATCCTAAAGCTTTTAATAAGATTGTAGCTGGCATTTTTCTTTGTCTATCAATTCTAACCCAGAGAAGATCTTTGACATCACTTTCAAATTCGAGCCAAGTTCCTCTAGATGGAATTAAATCAGCGTTATATACATACTTTCCTGATTTTACATCTTGTGTGCTAGAAAGGTATGCTCCTGGTGATCTAATAATTTGGCTAACAATAACACGTTCTTTACCATTAATTACAAAAGTACCGGAATCGTTCATCAATGGGATATCACCCATAAAAATTTCACTATCAATGATTGTTTCATTTAAACTTGATCTATCTGTTAATTTAAATGTTGCAAAAAATGGAATGTTATATGTTAAATCTTTTTCTTTACATTCATAAAAATCATGTTCAGGTTCACCTAAACGGTGACTTACATAATCAATCGAAACTGTTTTAGCATTATTTTCAATTGGAAAAACATCTTTTAAAACTTCTTCAATACCTTTGCTTAAGAAGTTTTTATAAGATTCTGTTTGTATTTCAACTAAATATGGGAGTTCTAAGTTACCACTTATTTTAGAGAAATTAATACGATCATTGTTAATTTTTGGATAGTCTTGGTATGATTTCATCTTTTTTGTTTTCTCCTTTAATTTGCTTTTATTTAGCTAATATACAATAATATCCTTTTTCCTTATATATAACGTTTACTTCAGAAAATAAGGAAGAAAGATATTTCATATGAGATAATGCACCTTTATCTTTTCTTATAACTAAATAAAAACTGCCACCACTAATTAAATGTTCCTTTGCATCTTGATAAAGTTTAAAACAAACTTTTTTTCCACAAGATATTGGAGAATTTAAACTAATAGTATTGAAATTTTCTGTTATATTTAAGAATGAATCCGAAACTACAGCTTTTACATCAAGATGTAATCTTTCTTTATTTATATTTATGAGTTTAATACATCTTTCATTAATATCACTTAAAGTGACATCTAGTTTTGGATTAACAATTTTTAATGTCAATCCAATTGGGCCATAGCCTGCACCTAAATCAAGAAAATTTCCTTCTAGATTAGCTCTTGATAACACTTTTAAAAGTGCTAAAGTGCCATCGTCTAATCTTCTATTTGAGAATACATTGCGGTCTGTTATTAACGAAATAGGAATATCATCAAAGACAAATGATATAACGCGATACTCATTTTTGTCGCTAGGATCGTTAATAAAGTAGTGATTCATAATGTTTCTAAAATAGGCAAAAACCTGCCCTTAATAGATAAAGAGCAGGTTGTAATTATTTTTTCTTAATTACTTAATTTCAACTTCAGCGCCAGCTTCAACAAGAGCTTTCTTGTGTTCTTCAGCTTCAACTGGTGAAATGTGTTCTTTAATTGGGCTTGGAGCAGCATCAACAAGTTTCTTAGCATCCATAAGTCCTAATCCGGTGATAGCTTGGACAGCTTTGATGACTTTGACTTTGTTTATACCACATGATTTTAAAGTTAATGTAACTTCGCTTGGTCCTTTTGCAGCTTCTTCTTCTTCAGCTGGAGCAGCAGCACCTGCAACAGGAGCAGCAGCTGTGACACCAAATTCAGTTTCAATAGCCTTTACTAATTCGTTTAATTCAACAACGGTCATCTCTTTAAGAGATGCGATAAATTCTTCAATATTAATTTTTGCCATAATTTTAATCCTCCATTAAATTAATTTTGTTTACCTGCAACTTCTTTAATGCTGTAAGCTAAGTTTCTAATAGGTGCTTGTAACACGCTAAGTAACATAGAGAGCATTCCTTCTTTTGATGGTAAGCTTGCAAGTGTCTTGATGTATTTCTCATCTCTTACTTCGCCATCAACTAATCCGCCCTTAACAACTAAAGCTTCATTCTTTTTAGCAAATTTAGCTAAATCTTTTAAGCTGCCATTAGTGGCGTCTTTACAAAAAACGAATAAATTTGGTCCTGCTAAGTAAGTTCCTAATTCTGGTTTTCCTTCAGTAGCTCTTGCAACTAATGAGTTTTTGTAAACAAGTGCTAAAGCATTGTTTTTCTTTAAGATTTTTCTTAATTCACTCATTTGTTTAACTGTTAATCCACGATATTCGCAAACAACAGTAGCTTCATTAGAAGAAACTAAATCGGATACTTCTTTAACAATAGACTCTTTTTGTTTTAAAACGTCTTTGTTCATCGATTTACCTCCTATATATTTTGAGGCTAAATATACATTTGAGGATCTATTCTAACCTCGGTAACATGATTAAGACTATCCAATCGTCCGTTACTGTCTTTGGTATATTCTGCCTTCTAAACTAAATAATTTTCAATTAGATATTGTAATCAACACTAATTGATGGACCCATTGTTGTATGGATCTTACAAACCTTAACATATTGTCCTTTAACTGATTGAGGTCTTACTTTTAAGATTTGTCTAATAATTGTGGTAACGTTTTCAATTAATTTTTCATCACTGAATGAAACTTTACCAACAGCAAGATTGACATTGCCATCTCTATCAGCACGATATTCAACTTTACCAGCCTTTAATTCTTTAACCATTTTGGCAACATCCATTCCAACTGTACCAGTTTTTGGGTTTGGCATTAATCCTTTAGGACCTAAAACTCTACCAGCTTTACCAATTTCTCCCATCATATCTGGAGTAGCACAGATAACATCGAAATCGAACCATTTTTCAGAGACGATTTTTTCAAGTAATTCTTTTCCGCCTACAAAATCTGCACCTGCTTCTGTAGCTTCTTTTTGTTTAGCATTAGTTAAAACTAATACTTTAACATCTTTACCAGTTCCACCTGGAAGAACAACTGTTCCTCTAATTTGTTGATCAGCTAATTTTGTATTGATATTTAAATTAAATGAAATATCAACTGATGAATCAAATTTAACTGTTGATGTTTGTTTGACTAATTTGCAAGCTTCTTCAATGCTATAAACTTTGTTTTTGTCGATTAATTTAATAGCAGCTTGATATTTTTTACCATATCTTTTCATACTTTACCTCCAATTAATCAACAACTTTAATACCCATATTACGGGCACTACCTTCAATAATTTTCATTGCTTGTTCAACATCATCAGTATTTAAATCTGGTAATTTGTATTCTGCAATTTCTCTAATTTGTGCTTTTGTGACTTTTCCTACAATTGTCTTTTGGTTAGCACTACCCTTTTCAATACCAGCAGCTTTAAGTAATAATCCAGTAACAGGGGAAGTTTTAATTTCCATGCTGAATGTTTTATCTTCATAAGCTGTGATAATAACTGGAACGATTTGTCCCTTTCTGTCGGCAGTTTTTGCATTAAATTCTGTACAGAATTTTGGCATAACAACACCGGCACTTGCAAGTTTTGGACCTGGTTTAGCTTCGCCGCCAGGTAATTCCATCTTGACAACTTTTGCGACTTTTTTTGCCATTTTGAAATCTCCTTTTCTAAATAGTTGTGGTTTGAAGTAGTTCGCCTCTTCTCCCACGTGTAAGCGTATATGCATATACGCGTGATTTAGTTTAACAAAAAAACTGCTCGCAATCAAGCAGTTTTTTTATTTCTTTATAATTTATTATAAACAACAGAAAAACTATTCTTTAATAATTTCTTTAAAATCAATATCAAGGAGTGTTTTTCTACCGAAGAAAAGAGCTTCAACTTGAACAGTATTGTTTTCTTTATCAATACTTCTAATTGTACAAGACATTCCAACAAAGGCACCATGAATAATCTTAACTTGATCTCCGACATGGTATTTAGAATACATTGAGTCTTCAACAATTCCAATTCTTTTTAAAACTCTTTCCATTTCTTTATAACTAACTGGAGATGGTTTTTGACCTCCACCACTACTACCAGCAATACCAGTAACAAGAGGTGTATTTCTAACCATATACCAAGCTTCATCAGTCATAATCATCTTAACAAAAACATATCCAGGGAAAAGATTTTTAATTTTGAATTGAGGCTCCATTTCACCAGTTTTTTTATTTTTCTTTGTCTTTTGAAGACCAGTTTCTTTATCAATAACAGCAACTTCTTCTTCAGCTACAACAATGTCTTTAACATAATCTTCAAGGTTATAAGAAACGATTCTACGCTCGATATTTTCTTTAGCTTTATTTTCGTTTCCACTATATGTTGTAACAATATACCATTGTTCTTCAGGTAATTTTTCTTCCATACTTTTTCCCTCCTATAAGTTTTTGAATGCTTCCTTAATTTGTTCGATAATAGTATTTGCAGCCAAATCTTCTAAAGAAAGAAATAAAGCAGCAAAAATTACAATGCAAAGAACAACAGCAATTGAAGGAAGTAATTGATCCTTCTTTGGCCATCTTACTCTTTTTGCTTCTCTTCCGACACCTTTGAAGTAATTGATTGGATTTTTATTACTCATACTACTACCTCGATTCTTTATGTATTGTATGCTTATTGCAAGTAGGACAATACTTTCTAAGCTCAATACGCTCACTAGAAGTTTCTACTTTTTTGGTAACTGTGTAGTTCCTTGATAGACATTCAGTGCAAATTAAAATAACTTTCTTTCTCATATGAAACTATTTTAATACAATATGCTAATTTTATCTATAATAATTTTCATAGTCAAGAAAAAGTAAAAATTATATTTTTATAAATGTGGCAATGCTTCTTTACTTTAATTTAAATGCATCTTTTATAGTGAACATTATTCATATTGATGATATTTGAAAATTGAAGCCACAAATAAAGAAAACTTACTAAAAAGTAATAAAGAAATACTTTCTAATGATGGATTTAATTCATTAAATATGAGAAACTTAGCTCTAAAAAATAATATCGATTTAGATACAATTCATAACTATTTTAAAACAAAAGAAGAACTATTAATTCTTACTATTGCTTCTATATCTAAAGAATTTTTTCACTTTAATTTTATGAAAAATAGTGGACATTTCGTGATATTTTTGAAAATTATATTAAATCTATAAAAATAATTCTATAAATGAAGATTTTTTAACGAAAAATTTACAAAAATGGATTTAATTGATTTTATTTTTGATCAAATTGTTTTGATGCTTTATAAAGAAGAATTTAATGACAAATATATTAATTTTATTGAAAATATTATTTAATAAAAAGAAGGAAATTTATGTCAGATGTATTTGCCTTATGCACAACAGACTTAGAAGTTTATGCATTTTATTTAGGAATAGGAAAATTAATTACTTCTATTACCATAAAATTTTATGTTCTTATTTATTATATTTATAGAATTAGGCGTGGAATTAAAAAGAACTTTGGTCAAAAACTAGTGTAAATGTCATCTCTTTTTTTAAAAATAATTATTTGCTTATGTCCTAAAAATAATTAGGCAACAAATAAAACACCACTAATTTGGAGCATAGTTAGGAATATTCCTTTTGCCATTTTAGGAATATTAATTATTTTTTCATTCTTTGTAGCATAAAAAATAATAAACCATTTAATGGCTATGGTTTACTATCGTTTTAAGTTTTGGATTCTGCATTCTTATTGTTTTACTAGCTGATTCTTATATACTAATCAGTATATTAATGATTCCAAAGACATTAGCATATATTTGGACTATATTAATTGAATTTATTTTAATAATTAAAAAACGATAGTATTTCCCACTTATTTTTAAAAACTACATGATTTAGCACATATTTTTAATATATGTTAAATCTTTTTTTATAAATATTTAAATATTATTATTTAAATTTTTATAAATTTCATTCATAATTATAAAGATAGGTTAATAAGCATGAAAAAATTCAATTTTGAAAAGTTTAAAAAGGTGTTTACATATTTATGCTTAGCTGCATATGTATGTTGTGTTGGCGTTTTAGTTGTCGAAGCTTCAATGGATGGAACTAAAAGTGCCAATCAATCTAACACAGTTGGAGGAGGAATTGCTGATATAATTAATAATGGTGCTGGTGATACATCAGTAGCAATTGAACCAACAGAAGTTAAAATAACTAATAAAATTGAGACAGCATATGAAGGAGATACATATCAACTTAATACAAGTATTATTCCAGAAGATTCAACTTTTCAATCTCTTTTATATTCTTCTTCATCTTCTTCTATTGCCACTATTTCAGATTCTGGATATATTAATTTCTTAAAAGAGGGAGTTGTTGATTTTACTATTCAAAGTTCTGATTATCCAACATTAACTGATACATTTACAGTTAAAGTTTTGCCTGTTAATGTTGAATCAATTGATGTAACTTTAACATTTATACAAAACGGAAATGAAGTTGAAATAGAAAAAAATATAGATAATAAATACGACTTATATTTAAATACGAAATATAAAATTAATGTTTCATTTTTACCAACTAACGCTACAAATAAAAACTATAATATTTCATCTTTATCATCTAATTTTATTATTTCTAATAATCAAATTATTCCTTCTAAAACATCATCAAATTATGAAGAAATAACAATTGAAGGTGAAAAAAAATTCACATTTGCAGTAAAAATTATTGATAATCCTGCTACTTTTGTTCCTTTTACTAGTCTTGATTTTAAAAATCAAACCTATAGTCCTATTCCTCTTGCAACGATGATTCCTTTTTCAAATCCAGATCTATTGCCTAAATACAATGACGGTCGTTCTATTCCTACTTATAAAGAAATAGAATATGTTAGTTCTAATCCATCTATTGCTATGGTTACTTCTTCTGGTATAAAAGCAGTTAGTGAAGGAAGTGCAACAATTACTTTAAGGAGTGTAAAATATCCTGAAATATATGCAACAAGAGTTTTTAACGTTGTCTTTGTTAAAATAGATCAATTTAAATTATTTTTAAATTCTAAATCAAATAATGTAACAATTGAAGAAGGTGTAACTGGAACTTTAAAAACTTCACAATTTAGCCCTTCTAATTACTCTTATAATAATGATAAATCATACTTTACATATACATATACAAGTAGTAATCCAAGTGTAGTTAGTGTAACAAACCAAGGCAAAATAAAAGCATTAAGTGTTGGCACTTCTACTGTTACTTTAACTATTGAAGATAAAAGAGGAAATAGTGTTAGTTCTTCGATTAATATTACTGTAAAGGAAAAACCAGCTCCACCAGAACCAATTGAATATACTATTACAAATATTAATTATTCTAATTCATTAAATGATATAAATGCTGATGATGATAAAAAATATTTATTTATTGAAAAAACATATAATTTTGACAACTATTTTACAATATCTTCCATTGAAGGAAATAACACAAATATCGCTCCAAAAGAGAAACAAATTAAAATTAATTCGCTATATTCTCCAAAAAAGAATACTTATGTTGATCCATTAGAATTTTCTTCTTACGTAGTTATTAATGGTAACAATTTTAAATTTTTAGATAAATGTATTGTTGAATTCTACTTTATTCATACTGACTCAAATTTTACAACCTATTATCCAAATGGCGAATTTACATTTAGAGTTACTGCTCCTGTTTATATTCCTAATATTGACGAAACTAAATCTTCTTCGTTATCATCAATAAATGAAGAAATGCCAAATAAATATAATATTGATGTAAAAGTATCAAAATACTATACGTTAACTTTTCCATTTATTTATGGAGTAAATATAACTCCTAATTCTGCTTTTACATATAAATATTATAATGAAGGTTCTAAAACATTCATTGAAATTGGTGCAAAGAATGAAGGAAAATTAGAAATTAAATTGGTTCCTTCATATGAGCATCCTTTAAATGATACTAAATTCGAAAAAACTTTAACTATAAATTCTACCCATATTGCCATTTCAGATTTAAATTACACTCTTAAGCTAAATGACGAAGAATTAATATCTAAAAATATTAATGAAAATCACCAACAAATTTATCAAAGATTTGTTGGAGAAACTTTATCTTTAGATTTATCTTATGATTACGAAGAAGAACCTACATCATTAGTTACATCCATTGAATCAAGCGATAATTCAGTTGTAAAAGTAACAAATGAAGGAAAATTAAAGCTTAATAAAGCAGGCAAATCATTAATCACTATTAAAGACAAAGTTTCAAATATAGAAAAAATTTTCCAAATTAATGCATTTAATATCATTAAATTAGATAAGGAAAATTCTTTAATTATTAAAGGAAAAATTAATAAAAAAGATAGTGATGGTACATTCCATTTTTATACTGCTAGTAGTATTAAAATAACTCCTAATTTCACAAGCGATACAACATTTAAGCAAGTTAAATATTCCTCATTAGAAGATACAAAAGAAGAAAGTGATAAGATACTTGAAATTGGAGAAGATGGTTCAATTACTACAATTCAAAAAGGAAATACAGAAGTATATCTTGAAATTAATGATGGATTTACCCCTTATGATAGTGAAAATTCATCTGGTCCAATTAAATTAACTATTAAAATTCAAGTTGATCATAAAACATTAATTAATGAAGACAACATATCAAATTTCTTATATTTAATTAGAAAATCTTTAGGTCATTTTGGTGCCTTCTTTGTTCTTGGTATTTGTTCTACTTTCTTCTTTATGCTTCAATTTGATAAAGAAAAATGGTTCTATTCAATTCCTATTAATTTCCTTCAAGGTTTAAGTGTTGCATCATTAACTGAGCTTATTCAAGTATTTGTACCAGGTAGAGCAGGATTAGTAAAAGATGTTTTAATTGATTATAGTGGATTCGCCATCTCTGCATTAGTTATTACTATTGCTTTCTTAGCTTATTACTTTATTAAAAAAGCTATTAAAAAACATAAAGAAAAAAATAATAATTAATATTTGAATTATAACGTTATTTTATAAATTATTTTTGATTTTTTATAATGACTAATTTAGTCCCTCTTAAAATATAGATATAGAGGAAAATAACTATGACACATAATCAAATTGATGAGAGCTTTTGCTCTTATTTAGGGACTAATCTTCTTTTACATCCCAACATTACTTCATTTTTAAAATATTCAAAGATTTCATATTATAATTATAAGAAAAATTATGAAAACGACCTTGAATTCCTTGATGAAATATCAATATTTATATTTAAAAAATATTATTTACAAAAAACCAATCACCTTCCATTTAAAAAATTTATTAATATAAATACCGCTTATTTTGCTAACTTTTTATCATCTAATATAGAAAATATTAAAAAAATACCTTTTGACCAACTAAGAAAAAATCTTGATGAAATAAATTATTATTTTACATATTATGTAACAAAAATATATCATACAAATATTGTAGAAATAGGAAATTACTATGTTAATTTACCTAATTTTATTCAAATATATACAAATATTTTAAATGGAATAACTAATGTTGTAAACACATCAAATAATATGAACAAGCAAAAAATTAGTTTACTTTTAGATGTGTTTTTTGAAAAACTCAATATTTATTCTTCTTTATATAATTAATCTAAATCAATATCTTTTAATTTATCAAAAGGAGATGAAGTAATATTATCTTCAATATCTTCACTTACTCCTTCAATTTTAGCTATTTTTTCATTATCTTGATGAATATTAAGAGGAAGGGATGTAACAATTAATGAATAAATTATGTTATCAAGATCAAAATATTCATTTTCTAAATAAATAACATCATCATTTTCAAAGTTTTCATCACTTGTAAAATATAGTTTATCTTCTAAATGAAAATTATAAGGAAAAATTTTTAAAGTATAAGAAGAAACAACATCAATACATGCATCTAAACTAATAATGAGTTCATAAATTGATTCCATTTTAGTAATCGAAAAAGAGGCATGAATATTATTAAATTTTTTAATTTGAAAATAATTCAATATTTTGTTTAATTCATAAACATCATCAAATTCGTAATGTTCAACATCTTTTATTGTATTTAAATAAATTTTCATGATCTAAGACTTACATTAAATTTCTTATTTAATGTCTCCACAATTTTATTATGCACTTCATCAATTTCGTTATCTTTTAATGTATGGTCATTACTTTCAAAAACTACAGTTAAAGCAATAGACTTTTCATTTTGAGCAAGATTCTTTCCTTTATAAATATCAAATATTGATACATCTTTAATTAATGAAGAACATTTCTTAACTTCGTTCTTGATGTCAATATAATTAATACTATCATCAATTATAAAAGCATAATCTCTTGAAGATTGAGGATATGCCGAAATTGGCTCAAATTTAATATTTTTAGATTTAGTAGCAAATAAAACACTTAAATTCATTTCTAAAAGAATCATTGAATCTTTAATTTCTTTTTTAGTTGGATATATATCACCCATTACACATAAAGGCTTATTATCAAGAAGTACTAAAGCACTGCGATTTGGATGGAATTCATCAGTTTCAAAACGGGTATATTTTACCCTTGTTGATGAAATATTAAACATATCCAAAATTGTATCAACAATACCTTTAGCATCGTAATAACTATATGATTCCCCTATTATTTTGTCTTGTTTGTATTTCTTTCCAACAAGAACAACACCTAAATGAATTTCATTCTTTTGCATCGAATCAATATGAGAAATCTCATAAATTCCAAAGTTATTATTTTGGTGATTTAAATTATAATTTGCACAATTAATTAATGATGGAAGGAGATTAGTTCTAACATATTTATGATCTTCAGTTAAAGGGTTTTTAATAACATAGCCATCACTCTTATTTAAAATTTTGAATGATTCACTCATTTTCTTATTAACAAGGGTGTAAGTTAACACTCTATATAACCCATTATTTGATAAAAATGAACAAATAACATCTTCTTTTTGCTCGTCTTTGCTCTTTCCTCCTACCGTTGTTTCCATAAATGGAAGAGTTGGTGAAATTGTATCAAGACCAATATATCTAATTATTTCCTCACTTAAATCAGCCTTACCTTCAACATCAATTCTAAAAGAAGGTACTTCAACAATAAATTTATTTCCATCGCTTTCAACAAATTTAAAATAAAGTAACTGTAAAATATCTTTAATTTTTTCATATTCAAAATTAGTGCCTAATCTATTATTGATATAATCAACACTACAAGATATTAATTTCTTATCATGATTTAATACATCATATTTAATAATATTTGAAATTGAGTCGACATTTGATATGGTTTTTAATAAATTAGTAGTTAAGTTCAAGACATAGTCAACTTGATCTTTATTAATTCCTTTAACAAATCTTTGGCTAGAATCACTTACAAGTCCAAGTCTAGAAGATGTTCTTCTAATAGAAGCATGATTAAAGTTTGCTACTTCAATTACAATATTTTTTGTATCGTTTGTAACTTCAGAATCTAAACCACCCATGATTCCACCTAAACACATAGTTTTTCCAAAACTTGTTACACAAATATCACCTTCATGTATTGAATACTCTTTTTCATCAAGAGCAATAAATTTCTCATTAATATCTGAGCGAACAATTAATTCTTTTTTAACTAATTTATCATAATCATACATATGAATTGGTTGACCAGTTAATAACATAATGTAATTTCCTAAATCAACAATATTATTAATTGTTCTTATACCTTCACTTCTTAAACAATTTTTAAGCCATGCTGGGGAGTCTTTAACTTCAATACCTTTAACAATTTTTACACTAAATTCTTTACAATTTGGAGTTAAACTATCGACTTTAAATTCTTTTTCTTCATAAGTTGAATCATCATTAGCCTCTAAAATATTAACTTTTCTATTAAATAAAGCCCCAATTTCTCTACTAACATTAAATAATGAATAACAGTCACTTCTATTTGCTAATAAACTTAAATCTAAAATAACGTCATCAAGACCTAATTTATGCAAGATATCACTATCTCCTACTTCAAAATCATCACTTAATATTTCAATTCCTTTAATTTGCTCTTCTTTTAAATATTTTGGATCTACACCAAGTTCATTAAGAGCACAAAGCATACCATTGCTCTTATATCCTCTAATTTCTCCAGCTTTAATTTCTCCACCCGGAAGTTTAGCACCAACTTTAGCAACAATAACTTTAATACCTTCTTTACAGTTTGGAGCGCCACAAACAATATCTAAAATTTCATCTTTAATATCAACTTTACAAACATGAAGATGGTCACTATTTGGATGAGGAATACAACTAATTACTTTTCCAACAACTAAAGAAGTAGCTTTACTTAAAGTTTTAATTTCTTCTACTTCAATTCCAGAAAAAGTTAATCTAGAAGCAATTTCTTCTTTACTTAATCCACTTATATCAACATATTTACTAATTTCATTAAGACTAACTAACATAATTAATCCTCAACTTTCTTATTAAATTCATTAATGACTTTTATATCGTTATAATAAAATCTTCTAATATCATCGATTCCATAACGAAGCATAGCAACACGCTCAATACCAACGCCAAAAGCAAATCCACTATATACTTCTGGATCATATCCATTCATCTTTAATACATTAGGATGAACCATACCAGCTCCTAAAATTTCAATCCATCCCGTTCCTTTACATGTTGGACATCCTTTTCCCTTACATTTAAAACAAGAAATATCAACCTCAACACTTGGTTCGGTAAATGGGAAGAAAGATGATCTAAATCTTACTTTTGAATCTTTACTAAACATTGATTTAGCAAATAATTCTAGTGTTCCTTTTAAGTCACTCAATTTAATATTTTTATCAATAACTAAACCTTCGATTTGAGCAAATTGATGAGAATGCGTCATGTCATCATCATCTCTTCTATAACATTTACCTGGACAAATAATTTTAATAGGTTTTCCGTTACTTTTTTCCATAACCATAGCTTGAATAGCGCTAGTATGAGTTCTTAAAAGAGTGGTATCATCAATAAAAAATGAATCTTGCATATCTCTTGCTGGATGATCAAAAGGTATATTAACTAACTCAAAATTATATTTATCTTTTACAACTTCTGGTCCACTTTCAACAGTATATCCCATACCAATAAAAATTGATTCAATCTCTTCGATTATTTTATAAAAAGGATTAATGTTTGTAGAAACTAAATGATTTCCAGGTAAAGTAATATCGATAATATCCTTCTTTAATTCTTCATCAAGTTTACTTTTTTCAAGTTTAGTTTTTATTTCATTTAATTTATTCTCAACTGTTTTCCTTAATTTATTATAAGCTTCACCAAAACTTTTTTTATCTTGGACTTCTCTAATTTTATTCATTAATTGAGAAACTTTTCCTTTTTTTGATAAATATTTAATAAAACATTGATCAATCATTTCTAAAGAAGTAGCACTATCAATATCTTTATTAGCTTCTTCTTCTATTTGTTTAAATTCATTAATATACTCATCCATAATATTCTCCTAAAAAAATAAAAAAAGAATTAGACAAGGAACGAGATTAACCCGCGGTACCATCCTAATTCTTTACGCACTTAATTTTACTCTTAACGCCAGTATAACGTTTTGCTCAAAGGTGAATTCGTTATTATTCTATCTAAAGAGGTCTCACTATTCTCTTCTCCCTGTAGGAATCAAACAATAATTACTTGTTCTTCTCAACGCAACAAAATTATATCATTTAATTAATAAAATTAAAAATATAATTATTTATTAATTGATTCATATAATGCAATGTAAATTCTAGCACTTTCATCCCATGTATGATTAAGCTTCATCGCATTTATAACCATTTTTTTATAAACATCTTTTCTTCCATTATAAAGATTCATTGCTTTAGCACAAGTTAATATAGCTTCACTTATACTATAATTATCAAAGCCAAAACCATCTTTTATAATATCTTTAGCTTTCTTTTCTTCATCACTTAAATCATAACAATTTACAGTATCTTTTAATCCACCAGTTTTTCTAACTATCGGTAAAGAACCATATTTTTGAGCAATCATTTGAGATAAACCACATGGTTCAAAACTTGATGGCATTAGCAAGAAATCAGAAGAAGCATATACTTTATGAGCAAGTTCTTCATTATATCCTATATATATAAAGATATGTTTATTATTTACCCTTCCTAATTGCAAAAATTTATCTTCAATTTCTTTATCACCACTTCCAATTAAAGCAATATTTCCTCCAGTATAAGAAAGAAATTCAACCATTGGATAAAGTAATTCAATTCCTTTTTGACTAGATAATCTAGAAACTATAGCAAATAAAGGTAATTTTGGATCAAGATTATATTTTTTGCAGAATTCAGTTTTATTTTCATTTTTACCTTTTAATACATCTTTTATTCCATAATTTTTATAAATATAAGTGTCAGTTCTAGGATTGAAAAAATCATTATCCATGCCATTTAGTATTCCTACAAAATCATTTTTTCTTAAATTTAGATCATAATTTAAACCCTTGCTTCCTTCATAAGTTAGCAATTCTTTAGCATGTGTTGGGGAAACCGTTGTAATTTTATCAGAAAAAACAATTCCAGCTTTTAAAGTTGATACTTGCTCATCAAGTCTTATTTTTCCTTCATTATATAAATTAATTGGTAAATTATAAAAATCATATAAAGAATCTTTGCTAAAATAGCCTTTAAATTCTGGATTATGAATAGTTAGTACATATTTAATTCCTTTATAAATCTCTTTATCACTATAAAGAGTTTTAATAACACAAGGAAGAAGACCAACTTGGTGATCATGAAGATGAACTATATCAATTTTATAAGGAAGAGAAGCGATAAGTTTTACAACTGCATTTGTAAAATAGGCAAATCTTTCGCCATCATCATAATATCCATATAAATTATCTCTTTCGAAATATTTTTGATTTTCAATAAAGTAAAAATCAATTCCTAAATAATAACAATGATAAACAGATGTTGGAATAATTCTCCAATTCATCTTTACATCAAATTGAAATATTTTATTTAATTTTACTCCTTTAATTACTTTATTAGTTTTGTATTTTGGTAAAACAATTGAAACATTATTTTTTAACTTAACAAATTCTTTGCTTAAAGAAAATATTACATCAGCTAGTCCTCCAGTTTTTGAAAATGGTAAAGACTCGCTACTAGCCATTAAAATATTCATTAAATAATACTCCCTTCCTTAATATATAGTGGAGCCTCTAATGAACCTTCTAATTTTTGAGGATTATTAAAAACTACACGTTTATTGCATACAACATTTTTTAAATGTACTCCACTTTTAACAACTGTATGACTAAACAAAATACAATTTTCAACACTAGCCCCATCTTCAATAACAACATCACGAGCTAAAATAGAATGTTTAACTGTTCCATTAATTGTGCAACCATTTGCAATTAATGAAGAACGCACATATGATGAACTTCCATATAAAACTGGGCGTGAATTGTGAGTAGTTGTATAAATTAATGCATCATCATAATTTAAGAATCCAGTTGGATTATCCAAAATATCCATTGAATATTTAAAATATTTTTCAAATGAATTAAAGCAATAAACATCTTTCTTAAATTCAATAGTATTAACGTTTATTTTATATTTTGCATTGTATTTAACAAGATCATCAATAGAATAAATTTCACTAATATTTGATGATTCTTTAATCAATCTATTGAAAAATTCACGATTAAAAATATAAATTCCTAAATTAACATTAAATTTAGTCTTATCACTACTTGTAATTTGCTCAAATTTTTGAACATTACCAAGAGCATCAATAGTTAATTTTTCACAATTTGAAAACATTTCACTATCATCGCTTACTTTGTAAACAACGCTACAAAGGCAATTGCTTTCAATATGTTTTTCAATAATATCATTGAAATCAATATTTAAAATAAAATGAACAGGAGCAACAATAACATATTCTGAATCATTATCATAAAGAATATAGTCGTTTTCTTTAACATTGTTTACATCACTATTAAATAAAGGATTAGAGATATTAGTTTCACTATTTAGTATTTTTAAGAAACCAGTTTTACTATTCTTTAAATAGATTGAATCACGAGAAATATGTTTTGCTACACTTCTTGATTTTTCTTTACATAAAATTGCAATATTATCTATTTCAGAATTAGTACAATTTGAAAGCATAAAATCAATAAAAGTATATCTTCCTAAAAAAGTTGTAACGGCTTCAAGTCTATTTTCAGTAAGTAAACCTAAATTATTTGGATTGTGTAAATCAATCAAAGCTAAAACTTTGTGTAACATTATTGTAATCCCCTTTCCTTATCAATAAGAACAATTTCGTTTCCTTCATTTACAATTTCATTTTCGTTAATTAATGTATTAGGGCCAATAATCGCATTTTTTACAACAGCATTCTTTTTAACAACAACTCCTGGCATAAGGACACTATTTTCAACAATAGCTCCATTTTCAATAGTAACTTCATTTGAAATAACGCTACCTTTAGCACATCCAAAAATTAAAGCACCTTGGTTAATTAAACAATCTTCAACAGTAGCATTTTTTCCTATAAATTGGGGATGTGATTTTGTATCTTGAGAGAAAACTTGAGGGAATGTATTAAAAAGAATGGTATCGTCAGTTCTTCTAGAAGGCAATAATTCCATGTTAGCTTCATGCAAAGAAGATAAAGTTCCAACATCTTTCCAATAGCCTTTAAAACGATAAGCAATAAGTTTCTTTTTTTGTTTTAATAAAGAAGGAATAATGTTTTTCCCAAAATCATGTTCACTCTTTGGATCTTTATGATCTTCAATAAGAGCCTTTCTTAAAGCTTTATATGTAAAAACATAAACACCCATAGAAGCTAAATTACTCTTTGGTTCTTTTGGTTTTTCAACAAATTTAGTGATGTTATCGACATTATCAACTTCTAAAATTCCAAATCTAGAAGCCTCAGAAATAGGAACTTCCAAAACAGAAATCGTACAATCCGCTTTAGCTTTAATATGTGTATTAAGCATCTCTTTATAAGTTGTCTTATAAATATGATCTCCGCTTAAAATAAGAACATATTCAGGATCTTCTCCATCAAGGAAATCTAAATTCTTATAAATTGCATCAGCTGTTCCATCATACCAGTTAGCACCTTCTTCAGTTTGACGAGGTGGGAGAGCAATACATTTACTATTAACTCCATCAAATCCCCAAATCTCACCATTGCTCACATAACTATTAAGAACAACTGATTCATATTGAGTTAAAACACCAACGCAATCAATCGAACTATTAGCAACATTTGATAAGCAAAAATCTATAATACGATATTTGCCTCCAAAATAGACCGCAGGTTTAGCAACTTTCTTCGTTAATGCTTGAAGACGAGTTCCTTTGCCACCCGCTAAAATCATTGCTACCACTTTCCTTGACATACTTTTCTCCTTATTCCTTAGCAAATAGTTTTACAAAACTTCTATTTTTATCATGTAATACGACGAGAGTCTCATCGACTAATTCACTAATCTTTCCAACCTTATCGCTAGGTGCACTTAATATAACTTGAAGGTTAAATTTTCTTAAAAGTCTTACAGCTTCTTTAAATCTAGTTGGATCCATTTTTGAGAAAGCTTCATCAAAAATAATAAGTCTTGTGGTATTTGCAATATTTCCTTCTTCATTAGCATGGTATAATTGAGAGAAAGAAGCAAGAATTGCAATATAGAATGGAGTTTGAGTTTCTCCACCTGATTTTTTCTTAATCATCTTCGATAATCTTTGCTCTTCATTAGTTTCTTTATTTGTAACAATTAAATCAAAGTCGAGATATGAACGATAATCAGTAAATTTTTCAACATTAGCTATTAATTCATTATTCTTTTTAGCATCATTATTTCCATCATCAACAATTTGTTGGAATAATTCGTTCATTGTATCTTTATATTTTTCAACAAATTCAGTTTCATCTTTCTCAATATTAAGAATTAAATCATCCATTAACATATCATAGAATCGACGATATTGTTGATTAGGCTTTACGGTGAAACGATATAAATCTTTACCAAATAACGATTGTTTTAAAGCAACATTAAGATTTTCGATTTGGTCCTTAGCATCTTCAATAGCCCCTCTAATTTTAAAGATAAAATCATCTTTAAATTGTTGTGTTGCTTTATGATAAGAATCTTCAATCTTTTCTTTATAAGATGGAAGTTTAACTTCTTTAAAGTCATTCAATTCATTTTCAAATTCATCATTATTTGTCGCTTCAACTTGATAAGTTAAATGATATTTACTAACATAATCTCTTCTTAAGCGAGTAAGTTGAGAAAATATCGAGTTAACGGTATAAAGAAGTCTTGAACTTGAAACTGAAAATGATTGATAAATTTCAAGAATTGATTTTTTCTCTTCTAATTGTTTATTTAAAATAGGAAGAGCCTCATCATTTACTAAGAATGGATCATATTTTGAATTTAAATTATCTTCAATTGTCTTGATATTTTGCTTTTCACTAGCCATCTTTTCATCAATAATAGTTTGAATTTCTTTATTTAATTGACCTTTTTCAAGAAGAGAAGTTTCCCTGTCTTTTTCAATTGAAGCTATGTCTTCTTCAACATCTCTTATTCGTCTATCAAGTGATTCAAGAAGAGTTGTATCATGTGTTGATAATTCTTCATTTACATAATCTAATGTAGCTTTTAATCCATCAAGAGAATTTAATTTATTTATATCTTTAAGTATTGATTCAATATCGCCACTTGAAAGAATTTCAAGATTATTTGCTTCAGTTATTAATTCGCTTAACTTTCTATACAAAGAAGCATTCGCAATGTTATTTTTAAGTTGATTACTTTTTTCGATAAAGAATCGATCATTTAAAGCTCTACCAATAAATGATTCTTGATATAAACGTGGATTTATTCTAGTAAGTACAAAATTACGATATAAATCACATTCCTTTGTAATACCATTTCCATAATTTCTAGCTTCTACAACATTATTTGCTTTATAAAGTCGACCAATTAAGAAATTGCAATATGCTCTTGCTCCTTCATCATCAGTAATAATTTCTTCAGCAAGAGAATTGTTTTCACATTTATAATCTCTTTCAATAATTCTTTCTTGGTCAACAAGAGCAGTACCATAGAATTGGTATGTAGATAAAAGTTTCTTTAAGCAATTATAAGCGTCAATATAATATTTAGGGGCAACAAATAAATTAAATTTTTGACCAGAAAGATATCCTTCAATAGCATTGCTCCAAGACATATCTTTTATATCTATTAAATCAGCAAAAATATTAACTTCAATATGTTTCCCATATTTTTCTTCGAGCATTTTTTCAAGTTCGTTTTTAATTCTAACTAGAACTGCACTATAAGGTTTTTGACCTTGTTTCATTGAAATTTCTTCATCTTTTAATGCTCTAATCTTTTTATCAATGTTTGAAATAGTTCTAGCTAATGTAATTGCAAGAGAAGAAACTTTTTGTTTAAAACTTAACATTATTGATTTTAATGAATCTAAAACATCTTTAGATATCGTATTTAAATCTTTCAAATATTTAGATTTAAATTCAACAGTATAAGAATATGTTTTCTTGCTTTCTTCAACAAGAGCAATAATTTCTTCAGCTTTATCTTCTTCAACGCTTTCAACATCAAAATCACTTAAATTGTCAACAATTCCTTTTGAAGCATTAATATATGAATCCAAAGTTAAAGTTAAAGTTCTTATTAAATTTTTTTCTGTTTGTTCAATCTCTTTAATTTCAGTTAAAGTTTCATTTTTTGTTCTATATAATTCTTCAGTCAATTTTTGAGTAGAATTAGAAGCTTTATCTTGAATTAAAGCCACTTTCTTCCTATTCAATGAGGCAAGATTTTCACTAAAATCAGCTAATTCAAGATCTATTTGATTAATTCTTTCTTTATTTTTATCAATTTGAGATTGATAAGCTTTGAGTCTTTCTTTGCTTCTTTCTAAATCGCATCTTTCAACAATATATTGAGAAATTGTGAGATTTTTCTTATTTTTTAAATATTCTTTATATGTATTTTCAATTTCTTCAAGATCGTTTACTCTTCCTTCAATAGCTTTAGCTTCTTCTTCAAGTCTTTTATATTCAAGAATATTTTCTTGAAGAATATCTAAATTAATATTAGCTTGAGGGTCACAAACATATTCAGTAATAAATGTAGTGATATCAGTAATTGGGTTAAAAGATGTAGCTTTCTTTAAGAGACTAAAATACTTATCTTTTAGTCCACCAAACTTTTTCTTTAAAAAGTCTTGATAACTTCTGTTTGAATCAAAAAATTTATATTTTTCTTTATAAAATTCGTTGAAATATTTGCTTAATGTCTTGTAATCCATTGGAATTTTATTAATGATAAATTCATTTTCAGGAATTTTATCATCTAAACAGAAATATCTATGCTCTTCTGTTCCATCTTCATAAGAATCAAAAACAATTCCCATTACAAAATCAGTGTTATCAACATCATTATGGAATTCAAGAGCAATATAAGATGTAAATCTACCATTTCTTAAATATTTAAATCCACCATCAATTGTATCGCCAATTTCCCCTCTAAGATATCCTCTTAAAGTACGAGCTGATTTATCCATTGCAGCTTTATTGAAATATCTTCCAGTTGTATCACCTAAAAGAACTATTTGAAGAGCATCAATAAGGGTTGATTTACCGCTAGCATTAGCACCAGTTAAGAAAACAAGAGGTTTAACTTCAATTGTTTCATCCCAAAAGTAATGCCAATTTATAATTTTTACTTTAGTTAATAACTTCATAGTCCCTCCTATTTAATTAAACTTTCTTCTTGACTATTTAATTGATCAAGAGCGTTACTCATAGCAACTATCTTTTCATTGTCGATAGCATATTTAATACTTGGAAGAATGTAAAAAGAAACATTCCCTTCATCATAACTTCCACTAACTTTAGAGATAATATTGTGATTATTTAAAAATCTTAATGATTTTCCAATAAGTCTACCAGTTAGACGTTTTCCTGGCATTGTAATACCATGATCTACCATCATTTTAATTAAAGAAGGAGTAGTCATATAAATTGATTGAGTTGATGAACTTCCGCCTTCTTCTTTTTCATCTTCATAAATTAATCTTAAAGTAAACAAAACAAGAGAAGTTTCTCTATCAATACGAATTCTGTTGTCTTCAAAAGTATTTACTAAATAAAATACACCTAAAATTAAGTCTTTATTTAAAACCCAACCAGAGAACTTTAAATAATCATTTATTAAATCAAATTGTCTTTCAATAAATCTAAAATCAGGATTAACTCTAATAATCTTTTCTCTTGAATCAAAAATATCTCGAACAACAAATCCTTTTAATAAAATTTTATTAACAATTTCAGCAAATCTTGTTTGATCAGATCCACTTAGTTGAGCAAATTGTTCACTAAACATTATTCATCCTCCTTTTTAGCATTTAAATCGTCTTTTTTATGAAATACAAAGTTAGGAATTATATATCCATGATTTAATATCTTTGTTGAATCTACATATTCAATATAATAGAAACAATCTGGATCATCTTTTTTAACTGTCGCAAGAATGAGCAAAACAAAGGCATCATGATTTAATAAAGGTATGTCCTCGCTTCGCACTTCGTTTTCTCCATTAAATGCACTATTCATAAATTCATAAACTCTTTCATCTGAATAATTATCAAGCGTTTCATTTAAGAAGTTTTGCATAATAATATCGCTAGCTTCATCAAAATCAACAATACTTAATGGAGTTCCATCTTCTCTATATTTCCTAAGCAATGGTAAAGTTACACTTCTTGAATCGATATATCCTTGTTCATAGTAATATAAACAATCTTGCATTTGCGAAAGAATTTTAGAAAGATTACGACCATTATTTAAACTTTGACCATAATGTTTAAAGATATTTTCTAAATGACCTTTAATAGTTTTATCAGTGTTATTTAAATATAAAATCTTGTTAGCACTACTCTTTGTATATAAATTGTTTTCTTTATCGATGTTACTAATCAAACTATTAACTGTTTCGTAAGTATCACAAATGTAATTAATCATTGTAATAACTTCGTTTTCAATATTTTCTTTATTTGTATCGTGACGAATAATGACTCCTTGAGATACAAGTTTTTCTCTAGCATCTTTATCGCTTAACCAATTTTCTAAAATTTTAATGATTGGACGTTTAAATTTAGCAACACTATCAAATGTTTTTAATGGGTGATAATATCTATCACTAACTTTTGATTTATATAAATCAAAATAATCATGTAAAACTTTATTAGTATGGAAAGTTTTACTCAATTTATTTTGATAAATTCTAATTGAGTTTGTAATTGTCATTAACTCCAATTTAAGTTTTCTTGTAGTTTTATAGGCTCTTTCAAGAGTTGTAAAAAATAATTCATCTCTTTCCACATCTTCTAATTTTAATTCAGAATATGTTGAATGAACTAAACTTACATATGGTGACTCTTCTTCTGCAATTACATCTTTTAAAGCTCTTAAAAGAGTAATCGAATAGGTTGGTAATACAATTGTTTCTTCTAAAGTGTCTGGATCAATCGCTACATCAATCCATCCAGTTTCTTCTAATCTTTTGCAAATAAAACTAGCTTTACTGGAAAGATTATCTAAAATTAATTCATCACCATCATCAAATTCTTCATCTTCAAAAGTAAATGTATCAAGATCTTTGTTTTTATCTTTTAAAGTTTTAATAAAATCTCCTCTTGAAATAAGAGACTCATCATTTTCGAAAAGATCAAATAAAATTAGCAAACTATGTGCATAAATTTCTTTATTTTTTCCACTAAATATTTGGAAAAAATTATCTGGTAATATATTAAACAAATTTAACATTTTCTTAATCCTTAAACACTACAAATTATAACGGAAAACGTATGTTTTTTAAAGATATAAATTGAGTTTTTAATTTAATAAATGTATATTAAATTATATGAGTGAAAAAAGATTAAAACCACGTACATCTTCTGTCATAAAAGTATATATTCCTGTCATGTTAATTGTTCTATTAGCATTATATGGATTATTCTCTTCTCGCTTTGCTTGGGCTTATAAAGACGATGGATTAAGAAATGAATATATAGCTAGAGATTTAATTGTTGTTGGGGCTTGGTTTGTTGCATTTATCATTCTACTAATCGTTTTAATTAAGAGAAACTACTATGTAATTACTAAAACTGGCATCATCCACTATCAATTTATTTCTAGTATCACCTATGACTTTAACAATGTAATTTTTATTGATGAAAAATATACTTTAAAGCATAAGACTTTGCTTTTTTACAATAACAAAGGAAAAGCTTTGTATTTAGTTCTTGATAAAAATATGGAACTTTTAGACATTTTTAAGAAAAATTGCCATAACTTAAAAGAATACGTCGAAATTAATAAAAAATAGTTTTTATGTTTACATAAAAATGATGTTTTTTTGTTTTATTTAGTGTACAATAAAAAAACAATGCAACTTTTTAATAGTCTTGTATTTTTTACTTTGATTTTAAAATGACATTGTGATATATTTTATTAGCATTGTAGGAGGAAAATTTATGTCAAGAGTTTGTCAAATTACAGGAAAAGGACCACTTACTGGAAATAAGAGAAGCCACTCATTAAGAGCTACTCGTAGAAGATGGAATGTCAATTTACATACTTATAAAGTTGAAATTGATGGAAAAGTTTATAAAGTAAGAATGAGTGCAAGAGCTTATAAAACACTTAATAAATCAGAAAAGAACGCATAGGAGATAAAAAAATGGCAAATATTAAACAACAAAAGAAGAGAATTCTTACAAACGAAAAATCAAGAGTTAGAAATATTTCTTATAAATCAAAAGTTAGAACTGCTATTAAAGCTGTTCGTGTTGCTGTTGAAAAGAAAGATTTAGAATTAGCTAATACAAAATTAGTTCTTGCTTTTAGTGTTATCGATAGAAGTGTATCAAAAGGTATTCAAAAGAAAGGTACTGCTGATAGACAAAAATCAAATATCCAAAATCTTGTTAATTCTTTAAAGAAATAACTTGTTTTTTCCTCCATTAAAACTATAAAAAATATTGAGCTTCAAATTGAAGCTCTTTTATTATTAAAAATTAATTAAAAATAGTTCAAAAGCATATATTGGATCAACTTCACTATGCTTAATTTTATAATCCAATAAATATAAATCACTAAATGCCTTTTTTATTTTTTTATATTCGATGTTTCTTAGATTTCTTAAAGCAATTTTAACTTGAAAAGGATTTGCATTTAAAATTTTAATAATATCGTTTTCACCATTGCCATCTTTTTTTAAGAGATAAACTTTATCTAAAAAAGATAAACTAGTTGTTAAAAGATTTATTAATCTTACAGGTTGGACATTTAGTACTTTAAAATCTTGATAAATTGATAAAACTTTATTTTTATTTCCATATAATAAGTTGTTAACGAGTTCAAAACTATTTTCTTCTAAGGGCTTAGTAATTATTGTTTTTACATCTTCAAGAGCAATATCATTATTTTTATATAGAAGCAATTTTTGTATTTCATTTAAAAATGTATCATAGTCACAATTAATTCTTGAAGTTAATTCGTTTAATGCGTCTTTTGATATTCTAATATTTTTCTTTTTAAAAAATGTTTCAATATAAAGTGGCCACTCATTTTTTTGAATATCTTTAATTTCTACAACTTTACCATTTTCTAAAATAAATTTAAATATTTCATCTTTGTTATTAACTTTTGAAGAATCTAATACAAAAATTAATGTTGAATCTTCATTTTGATTATTAAAATAATTTAATAATAGTTCTTTTTCATCTTTAGATAATTTCTTTTTATTTCTTTCAGTTGATAAAAAATATGAATTATATAAAACAACAACTTTAGACAAACTAGTTAAAGAAAATGAATTACATTCTTCAATTAAAGAAAAAATATCGCATTCATTAAAATCTAATTCCACTACATTTTTTTCTTCATCTTTAAAAATGGAGTCGATTATAATTGATACTTGCTTTTTAACCCTAGTTTTTAAAGAACCATAAACAAAATATAGCATTAATAATTTTTTACCTTTCCTTTATAAAAAACTTTATCAATTAATCCACCTCCAAGCATCATTCCATTTTCATCATAAAATACAGCTGCTTGACCAGGAGTTACTGCCTTATATAAAGAATCAAAAATCAACTTTACTTCATCATTTTCATAAAATAAAGTTGCCCCATTATCTTGTTGACGATATCTAAATTTAACAAATATATGGGTATTTTCTTTAATCTTTTCATGAAAGAAATTTAAATTATTGACCAAACAAGAATCACTTACCAAATAATCATCTTCTCTAGCATTAGCTACAAAAAGTATATTATTTCTAACATCTTTTCTTGTTACGAACCATCCACCTTCATTTTTAATTCCTTTTATTCCACCAATTCCAAGTCCTTTTCTTTGTCCAATTGTATAATACATTACCCCATCATGTTCACCTAACACTTTATTAGTACCTTCTTCAACAATTTTTCCTTTTTTACTTGGGATATAGTTTTCTAAAAATTGTTTAAAATTTCTTTCTCCGATAAAGCAAATTCCAGTAGAATCTTTTTTATTTTTAACAGTTTCTAAATCAAGCTTATTAGCAATTTCTCTAACTTCTTCCTTTAATAAATCACCAAGAGGAAATAAACAAGCTTCAAGTTGTGCATCACTAATTTGACTTAAAAAATAAGTTTGATCCTTGTTTAAATCTTTAGCTTTATATAAATGAGGAACACCATTTTTATCAATTACTTTTTTTGCATAGTGTCCCATAGCAATGTAATCACATCCATTTTTCTTTGCAAATTCTAAAAAGGGGCCGAATTTAATATATTTATTACAAAAAATATCTGGATTTGGAGTTCTTCCTTTTTTGTATTCTTCTAAAAAATAAGTAAAGACATTATCCCAATATTCTTTAATAAAATCAATTCTTAAAAAAGGAAGATTAAGTTCTTCTGCAACTCTTTTTGCATCTTGATAATCTTTTTCTTGAGGGCACATTGAATCATTAAGTGTTGGATTACCTAAAACATCATTGTTTGCCATAGCATCCCAATTTCTCATAAAGCAACAAACAACATCATATCCTTGCTCTTTTAATAAATAGGCGGCTACTGCACTATCTACACCACCACTAAGTCCTAACATTACTTTTTTCATAAAAGCTCCTCAGAGTCAATAACCATAGTAAAAGGCCCATCATTTATTAAGTTGACCTTCATATCAGCACCAAAAACACCGGTTTTTACATTATATCCCATCTCTTTTATGTAATTATTAAAAAAATCATACAATTCTTTTGCCCTAGAAGGTTCTAAACATTTTGTAAATGATGGCCTATTTCCATGTTTATAATCTGCATATAAAGTAAATTGACTAACACTTAATATTTCACCATTTACACTATGTAAATTTAAATTTGTTTTACCATTTTCATCCTTAAAAATTCTAAGATTAAGTATTTTATTTGCTAATTTCATAGCGATTTCCTCATTATCTTTTAAAGTAAAACTTACTAAAAGAAGATAACCATTATTAATTGAAGAATAAATTTTATCTTCAATTGAAACACTTGCACTTAAAACATTTTGAATAATAACTCTCATATTTATATTTTATAACTTTTTATCCCTTTCTAAAATATCAACTATTTCTAAATATCGATATTCTAATTCATCTTTTTCATCAGTTAATTCTTCTATAACTTTATAATTTACAAAATCATCATTTTCTAGCGATGAGTCTATTTCTTCAATTCGAGCTTCAATTATAGACATCTCTTCTTTTAGTTCATTAATCTTGTTATTTGATAATTTTTCTTTTCTTACAATATCTTTTGTTTCAACATCTTTAATATTTAATAACTTTAATTCTTCATTTAATTTAGAAATTACATTATAAATTCTATTATAATCACCACTTTCAAAGATAACATGATTCTTACTTAAATAAAGACAATGTGTCGCTAACTCATTAATAAAATAACGATCATGAGAAACAAAAATGATTGCTCCTTCATAATTTTTTAATGATTCAATTAAGCATTCTTTTGTTATTAAATCAAGATGGTTTGTTGGTTCATCAAGCACTAATAATTCATAACCAGATAGAGAAAATGAACAAAGAATTAGGCGCATTTTTTCTCCATTCGACATCTTAGTTACATCTTTATATACATCTTCTCCTTTAAATTGAAATCTCCCTAAAATTGTTCGTAATTCACGCTCAGTTTTTATTGGATATCTATCTCTAAGGTAACTTAATGCTGATTGATTATTTTCAAAAACATAATCGTTTTGCTTGATATACCCATAATGAATACTACGATATTCTTTTATAGATCCACTAATTTTTGGAATTAAATTAAGAATAGTTTTAATTAAGGTAGTTTTTCCTATGCCATTATCTCCTAATATAGCAATTCTATCTTGCCCATAAACTGAAAAAGATATTTCTTTTGTTAAAGGAAAATCATATCCAACAACTAAATTTTCTATTTCTAACAGTTGTTTATTTTTTAAATTTCCTCCACTAATTTTCATCTTAATTTTTTTATCTTCTTTAACAGGAGGAATAGTTCTTGAGGCTTCGATTCTAGCTAATTTATGTTCTCTATCTTTTGCCCTTGAAACAAATCTAGGTTTAGGCTTATAAAATTCGATAAATCTTTTTAATTTTTCAATTTCTTTTTCTTCTTTTTTCGCTTGTTTAATAATTGAATTATATCTAGTTTCTTTATCAATCAAATAATGATTAAAATCCATATTATATATTTCAATATTATGGTTTTCTAATTCAAAAACACGAGTTGCTAATGATTCAAGAAAATATCTATCATGAGAAATAAAAAATATAGTTCCATTATATGTTTTTAAAAAATTTTCTAGCCATTCAATAGTAGAAATATCAAGATGATTCGTAGGTTCATCAAGCAGCAACAAATCATATTTAAATAAAAGGATTTTCATGAAAGCAACTTTCATTCTTTCTCCACCACTTAAAAATTTAATTTGTTTATCTTTAATTTCTTTATCAAAACCAAAACGATAAATCATCTCATCAATTTCATTTAAGTATGTATATCCTCTATTTTCTTGATATTCTTTAAGCAATTTATCATATTTATTTAAAGTATCTTCATCATTGCAAACATTTATTTTTTCACTTATTTTTTCTAAGTCTTTTTCAATATCTATTGTCTTTTTAAATACACTTAATAATTCTTCAAATACTGTATTTTCAATATTTTCAATTGCATTTTGATTTAAATAACCTATTGATATCCCATTTAAAATTGAAATCTCGCCAACTTTATCTTCTTTTTGAACTAAAGTTGGCTCTTCAATTTTTAATATAAGTTTAAATAAAGTTGTTTTACCAACACCATTATTTCCAATTAATGCAACTCGATCATTTTTATTAATCTGAAAAGAAACATGATCCAAGATTAAATCATTAACATAATATTTAGTTACATTTGAAAAATTAATTAAAGCCATATTGATTATTATATTTGTTTAAATAAGTAATTTCTACCAAATTTATTTATCAAATTGAGCATTGAATAACTCGTAATAAAATCCTTTTTTTAACAGTAACTCTTCGTGTTTTCCTACTTCAATTATATGTCCATCTTTCATAACAATTATCGCATCACTTGAAACAATTGTTGATAAACGATGGGCAATAATAAAACTAGTTTTGTTCTTAGTTAATTCATTAAAAGCCTTAATAATTTTTCTTTCACTTCTTGTATCAATATTACTAGTTGCTTCATCAAGAATCATTATTTCTGGATTTTTAAGCATCACTCGAGCAATTGTAATTAGTTGTTTTTGACCATTACTTAAACCAGAATCATCACTAATTATAGTATCAAATCCCTTTGGTAATTTAGTTATAAAAGAATAAGCATTAGCATTTTTGCTAGCTTCAATTACTTCTTCTTTAGTTGCATTTGGTTTTGAATACTTAATATTATCAAATACTGTTCCTTTAAATATCCAACTATCTTGAAGAACCAAACCTATTTTATCTCTTAATGAAGATTTCTTTATTATTTGAGTATCAACTCCATTAATTTTAATACTTCCACTATTAGGATCATAATATCTCATAATTAAATTAATCATAGTTGTTTTTCCACATCCAGTTGGACCAACAAGAGCTATATGATCTCCTTTTTTAATATTAAAAGAAAAATTCTGAATTAAAGGAATGGAAGGATCATAACTAAAACTAACATTTTCAAAACTTAAATTATTGACTTTATTAACAAGCTTTGTAGTTCCAATATCAATGTCATCTTTTTCTTCTAAAATTTCATTAATTCTTTTAAATGAAGCTATACCTTGCTCGATTTCTCCAAAACATGAGCTCATTTCATTGAAAGGTTTAGCAAATTTATTAGCATATTGTAAAAAAGATGTAATAATGCCGATTGTACAAGTTGCACCTAAAATTTGATTGTTCTCTTTATAATAAGCTAAAACACATAATATAGCACCAACAATACAAATAATAGCATATATTATATTATTAATAATTCTTGTTGAAGGATTAGTTAAACTAGAAGCAAATTGGGCTTTTTTACCAACAACAAACAATTTAGCATTCATTTTTTCATATTTTTCAATGGATTCATTTTCATAATTAGATGATTTTATTAACTCAATATTATTTAAATCTTCTAATATTTTTGCACCCATATTTCCTTGTAAAGAAGATTGTTCTTTAAATGAATTGTAACAACTCTTAGCAACATAGTAAGAAACTAAAAATGAAATAGGTGTTAAAATTAAAACAATTAAAGCTAACATCCAATTTAAAACAAAAGTAAATATTAATGTAAAAATAATTGTTATTAAACCTGAATAAAATTGTTTGAATGCTCCATTTATTGCAGTATTAACATAATCTACATCATTTATAATTCTAGAGACTAGATCGCCTTTTTGTTTTGAATCAACATCTTTTATTGACATACTATTTATTTTTTGAAATAAATCATTTTTTATGTCTTTACATATTCTTTCTCCAGTTAAAGAAATTATTATTCCAAAGAAATAATTAAACAATATAAGAAGAATAACTAACGAAAGAATTATAAGTAAAATTTTAATAATACTATCAATCAAAGAATCACTACAAACAAAACTTGAACAATATGAAATTTCATCAAATATATCGATTATATAACCAATTAAAAAAGGAATAATAATATCACAAGCAGAAAATAAAGTACCTAAAAGAAAACCTAAAAATAATCTTCCTTTATATTTAAATATGTATTTCCTAAGTCTTTTTGTATATTTCATACTATTTGCTCCTTGTTTGAGAAGCATAAATTTCTTTATATACTTCATTATTTTTCAATAATTGTTTATGTGTTCCTACTCCAACAATTTCACCATGTTCAATTATATAGATTCGATCTGCATCTTTAATTGAAGAGCAACGTTGAGAAATAATTAAAGTTGTCATTTTATTTTTCTTAATATTTTTTCTAACTTCTTTATCAGTTAAGTAATCAAGAGCACTAGTAGAATCATCAAGAATTAATAACTCTTTTGCTCTTAAAATACCTCTAGCAATTGCAAGTCTTTGCTTTTGACCACCACTAAAATTTTTACCATTTTCTAATACTTCATGATTAAGCAAATCATCATATTTTGATACAAATTCATAGGCTTTTGACATTTTTAAAGCCTCGATAATCTCTTCATCAGTAGCATCACTTTTTCCAATTAACATATTAGATTTAATTGTTCCTTTTAAAAAGTGTGGTTTTTGACTAACAAGACCAATATCATTCCTTAAAGAAGAAATATCATAATCTTTTATATTAATTCCTTTATAAAATATTTCACCTTCATTAAAGTCATAAAATCTTTCTAAAACATTAATTAACAAAGTTTTACCGCTACCAGTTCCACCAATTAAACCAATTGTTTCTCCCTTATTTATTTCAAAATCTATATGATTTAACACATTATTTTCATTATTAAAGGATAAAGAAACATCATTAAATTTAACTAAGTTTTCTTTTAATTCCACTAAATCTTTAATGCATTTTCCTTTATTATCTATTACTTCTTTATAATTTAAAAATTCATTAATTCTAGCATTAGAAGAAAATCCTTTGACAAAAACTAAAATTAAATTACATAAAGCAATTAAAGCTAAAAGAATAGAATTTAAATACGAAATTAAAGCTACAACATCTCCTTTTCTAAGATCAACTACAAAAGGACTTTTAAATGTATATGTTGCTAAATAAATTACTGCCATTATTGCAACATTTACAATAAAAATAGTTAAGGGATTAATTAATTCATTTGTTAAAATTGCTTTTTTACTTTCAAAATAATATGAAGATGTAAGTTGTTCGTATTCATTAATTTCCTTTTCTTCATTATTAAAAGATTTAATAGCTTTAATTCCACTAATGTCATCATTAGTTTTTTCAACTATTTTATCATTTTGCTTTTGCACTTTTTTATATTGTTTCCCGCTTATTTTAAGAATTAAAAAATAAATAAACATAACAAGAGGAACAATGGAAACAAATATAATTCCAGCATAAATATCTATTAAAAATGCACAAACAACGCTACCAATAACAAGAATTGGAGCTCTAATTACCAATCTAATAATCATCGCTACAACTGATTGAATTCGATTAACATCATTTGTTAATAAATTAACTAAATTTCCTTTACCAAAATGCTCAATATCACTATTGCTAAAGTTAATAATTTTTCGATATATTTTATTTCTTAATTCTGTCCCAGTTCCTTGAGAAGCAATTGAAGCAAGCTTTTGACAAACAAGAGTCGAACAAAAACCAAAAACTGCAAATGCAATCATAATTAAACCAGGATAAATAATTTTTGTATAATCATTGTCTAATGTACCAGCATTAAATCCTTCATCAACAATATATTTCATTAAAAAAGGAGTTAACAACTCAAAAATAACTTCTATTACTTTAAATAGAGGTCCAATTATAAAATAAGGAATATATTTTTTAGTAGAATGTAATGCTTTTTCCATGATTATATAATAAAAGACCCATAAGGGTCTTTCAATTGCTTAATTAATTATTTTCTTAAACCAAGTTTTGCAATTAATCTTGCATATGCTTCTCTATCAGTTCTTTCTAAGTAAGCAAGAAGTGATTTTCTTTTACCGACTTGAATTAATAATCCACGTCTAGCAATTGAGTCTTTATCGTTTTTCTTTAAGTGAGCAGTTAATGCTTTAATTCTTTCTGTTAATAAAGCAACTTGAACTTCAACACTTCCAGTATCTTTAGCATCTTTTCCATAACTAGTAACGATAGTACTCTTTGTTTCTTTTGTTAAAGCCATAATTTTCTCCTTTCAATTCTATCTTCCCCATTTCGAGGTAAACGTTGGAGATATCGTTTTACTACGAAATGCGTGCGTAATAAATATACAAAAAAACTTAAGTAAAAGCAAGCAAATAGGATATGAAGCTTACTCTTTTTTCTCATAAGCAACTCCCTTTTCTTAAATCTTATTATTTAAATTATGAATTTTCTATTTGTATATTTTAAAATTCTTTATATTTAAATATAAATTAAAATTTAATATATTATATTTAAGGAGATAATTTATGAAAACATATTTAAAAAATTCAGTTATTTATCAAGTATTTGTTAGAAATTTTACTAAAGAAGGGGATTTTAAAAGCCTTACTAAAAAACTAGAATACATTAAAGATTTAGGTTGCAACATAATTCAACTTTTACCTATTTGTCCAATTGGAATAGTAGGAAGAAAAGGAACTTTAGGAAGCCCATATGCAATTAAAGATTATAATGAAATTAATGAAGAATATGGCTCATGGAATGATTTTAAAAAACTTATCAATAAAACACATTCTTTAGATATGAAAATAATTTTAGATATTGTTTATAATCATACTTCAAGAGATTCAAAATTATTAAATGAACATCCTGAATGGTTTTATAAAGACAAAAATGGTAGCTTCGCTAATAAATTAGGAGACTGGAGTGATGTTTATGATTTAGATTATTCCTCAAGTCAATTACAAACTTATTTAATTAATTCATTAGAAAAATACCTTTCTTTAGGAGTTGATGGATTTAGATTTGACGTAGGAAGTTTAATTCCTAAATCATTTTGGTACAATGTCAAGAATAGATTATTATCAAAATATCCCAATACTATTATGCTTTGTGAATCTATTGATTATTCATTTAACTTAGAAGCTAGAAGAAAAGGCTTTAATGGTTTAAGCGATGGAGAATTTATTACAAATGGTTTTGATTTATTATATGAATATAATTCTAGAAACTACTTAAATAAATATTTTGAAACACTTGATCCACTTTATTTTGAAAAATATAAGACAGTATTAGCTAATGAATATCAAGCTCTTCCTGAAGGCGGACTAAGAATTAGAGGATATGAAAACCATGATTCACTTAGAATTTGTGAATTAACTAAAAATAAACAATTAAGAAGAAATATTTTGGCTTATGAATTTTTCCTTGATGGTTGTAGTTTTGTTTGCAATGGACTTGAAACTAAACAATCTAAACATATTTCCTTGTTTGATAAAGATTTAATGGATACCCACATCGATAAAGAATGGTTTAATTTAGTTAAAAAACTAATAGCTATTAAAAGAAATGAAGAAAATAGAGATATATCTTTAAGTTCAATTAGTGAAGAAAAGGGTTTATATTTAGCTATTAGAAACGATTATAGAACGATACATAAATATTCTTTAGGTTTATTTAATTTCTCTAAAAAAGAATTAAAAATAAAAAATCCTTACTTACTTGATGGTAAATATAAGGATTTAATAAGTGATTCTATATTAGAAGTAAAAGATAATTCTTTAGTTATTAGTGAACCATTAATTTTAGAAAAAATAGATTAATTTTTATTTTCTAAGAAATTAGGAATAATGTCGTTTTCAAAATCATCATCTGTTTTTACATTGTCTTCTATTATTGTTTCTTCATGAAGTGGAGTTACATCTTCAATTTTTTTAGCTTCAAAGCTAACATCATTTCCATATCCACTTGCTAAAAGGGAAACAGCAATACTATCTTCTAATTGATCATTAACACAAATTCCAAATTTCAAATCCATTTGTTTTCCACTTCTTTGAATAATGTAATTAATACATTCTTGAGCTTCAAACAAAGTAACATCTGGACCACATGTAATATGACAAATTCCTTTAGTTGCTCCAACTATTGATTGTTCGATATAATCACAATTTAAAGCACTTAAAGCAGCATCTTCACTCTTTTTTGGACCTCTACCAGTTCCAAACCCAATAAAAGCAACACCTTCTCCTTTAAGTAATCTTTCAACATCGGCATAATCACTATTCATAATAGCAGGCATTAAAATTAAATCAGTTACAGTTTTAACACTTAAAGATAAAACCCCATCTGCTTCTGAAAAAGCATTCATTAAAGATAATTTTCCAGCATGGGTAATTAATTTATCATTGCTTACGACAATTAAAGCATCACAACTCTCTCTTAATTCATTTAATCCTTCGACAGAATATTGAATTTTTCTATTTCCTTCAAAACTAAATGGTCTTGTAACGATAGCAATAGCTAAAGCTCCCGCTTCTTTTGCGATTCTACAAATGACTGGAGCAGCACCAGTTCCTGTTCCTCCACCCATTCCAGCTGCAACAAAAACTAAATTAGCACCTTCTACGATTTGTTTAATTTCATCTTTACTTGCTTCAGCAGCTTTTTTTCCTACACTTGGATCTCCACCAGCTCCTAACCCCTTAGTAACATCTTTTCCAATTGTGATTCTGTTCTTAGCTTTACTTAAAGATAAGGCTTGTTTATCGGTATTTAAAACATAAAATTCAACATTATTAATTGAATCTTCAATCATTCTATTTACAGCATTATTTCCAGCTCCACCAACACCTATTACTATAATTCTAGCAACTGGTTCAAAGCTATCTAAATCATCCATTATTTTACCTCCTACAATTCATCTTTAATTTCACTATATTCTTCATTTCCACGAGATACTTTATTTACTTTTTTAACAAAATTCATATCGTTACAACTACCTTTATAAAAAGAAGAATAATACAAAGCAGCAACACAATTCATAAATGAAGAGTCTTCACAACCTACCACATTAGGTGATACAAAATCCACATTAAATTCGCAATTATCTTTAATAAATTCTTTAAATCCCTTAAAATCAAGACTTTCTCCATAAAGAGAAATAATTCCAACACTTAAAGCACTAGGATTTAATGAAGAAATACAAATTTTTAAACCTTCAAGCCATTTCTTTAAGAAATTAATAATTAAGGTATTTAATTGTTCTTTTCTAATTTTTACTTTCATCCCTTCAATATATGTTTCCACAATAAATGGATCGTATGTTGTAGTTCTTAAATCTAAACCATATAAATTTAATAATTTTAAAGCTTCATCTTCGCTTATTTTAAATTCATCAACAATAGTATCAACTAAATGATTAATTCCCAATTCAAAATAAGAACTTCCATAAACTTTTGAAGCACCAACTAAGGAACAAGTTGTAATACGTGTATTAAAATCAACTAAAATGTATTTTTTATATTTATATTTTTGCTTATCTAAATAGTAACTAACTCCAACTGGAGCAATGACTTTCTTAGAACAATTAATTCCGTTCATCATAATACAATCTTCATAAGTTGAAGTTAAATTTTTAGGCAAAGCATATACATTTGCACTTAATTGAACTGAAGAGGAAACTTCATTAATTGGAGGATATTCATAAGTTCTACCTCCATCAATATAAAATTTAAGTGGCAAAATCTCGACTAATTTATCATTTGGATTAGGTAATCTTTCTTTTTTAATTAAAGATAAAACATTATCAATATCAATTTGACAAATAGTAGAATTAGGATCAACAGTATTTGTTGTTTTAGTTGAAGAATATACATTTAATCCAAAAGAAGGATAAACAATTGTAGCTTCATTTATATTAATTTTAAGTCCATCATTAGTTTTTAAATGAATAATTTTAGATAATTCTTTTATAACATTTTCTTTTGAAGTAATATATGCACCTAAAATATCTTCTTCAAGAGGAATAGTTTCATTATAAAGAAGATTCACCTTACCTTCGTTATCATTAAGGTAACCAACTAATAACTTAATAGCGCTATTTCTTATTTCAATTACTGCTTGTTCTTTTGACATAGTGCTTTTATTATAATATTTATTTTAATATTTAAAAATATTAAATTTCTTATTTTAAGTTTTATAAAATAGATTTTTATTATTTTGATGCTAGAAAATAATTAAACAAAAGAAAATAAAGTTTAAAGTAAATATTAAAACTAAAGAATATTTAATCAATAATTTTAATATAAACATCTAAAAATTTTAAAAAACACTATGATTTCCCACCTTTTTTGAAAGTATTGTATTTTATTTATTTAACAGAACAAGATTTAACAAAATCAAGTGACATTAAATAATTATAAACTAATTTAGATAAAGATTTATCTAATGAAGATTGTAATAATAATTTTTTATTATTCCCATCATTTTCTAAATAATTCAAACTGCTAATATAAGAAGAACTAAAATCATTAATAGTAAAAATATGATCCACAAAATTTTTATCTATAGTGACTTCAAAAGTATTATTGAATGAAGTTTCGTTTATAATAGATTCATCAAACTCAACTTGTGATTTTTCTTCTAAAATAATATTGTGATTGTAAAAACTTTCCGTGGATTTAATATTTAAAGAGTCTAAATTTTCTTTTGTTGCAAGTAATTCTTCCATGGTAACTTCAATATCTAAATATGAATTAACAATGAATTTCATTTCATTATTATTTAATACATATATTGCCCCATTTTGATCATAAGCTAACTTAACTCCATTAATACAAACTGAAGATAAGAGAGGAAACGGTCTATTTATATAACGAACATAGATAATTTCTTTACTTTGATTTTTAAAAAGCATCTCAAAAGTATCAATATTATTTTTATCAAAATACTTCGAGTAAGATGAAGGCACAACACTAGAATTTGAACATGAAAATAATAGTAAATTTAACAATAATACATTAAAAGACAACTTCTTTTTCATAAAACTACCTCAATTCTTCTCTCTCAAACCCGCCTTATGCATAAATAACACCTCCAGGATATTGATCTAGTCTATAAACGAAATCAAAACTATAAAATTTTTCAGATAATTTACTTAAATCTCTAGAAAATAAATTTTTAACATTTAAACAAATATATTTATTTTCATAAAAGTACATACTTAAATGATAATCCGAGAAAGAAACTTCTTTAATTCCTTTAAAATCATCAATAGTAAATGTATGATCATAAAAAGGTTTTTCTATTTCAATATATACTAAATCCTTTAAATAATCATATGCATTTTCATATATCTTAAGTTGAGTTTTTTCTTTTCTTTCTAAAACAATAGCCTCACCATTAATCTCTTTATATTCTTCATTTTCATCAAAAAAAATTAAGTTATTATATTTTTGTAACAAAATATTTAAATTTTCGCTATTAATCTTTACATCTTTATATAGTTGCTTTAATGAATATATTTTTCCACATGAAACTCCTACTAATGAAGAATATTTATTATATTTAAAAACTAAATCATTTATTGTTTCTTTAGTATTGAAAGTATATAAACTATCACTTTCAAAATACATGAAATCGATATTATTAATTTTTGAAATTTGTTTAATTTCACTTAATTTTTCGTAACTAGATTCTATAACCTGAGAATTTGTTTTTAAAGTTGAACATGATGTAAGAATAAATAAAGAAATCAAAAAAAATATCTTTTTCATAAGCACCCCCCTAATAATTTTTATTGTAATATATAAATAAAAAAATAAAACAAAAATTTTAAATACTAATTAAACGAATTTTATATATTGTCAATTATCTAATTAAAGCAAATTAGCAATTAATATCATTAATAGTTAATAAATAAGAATAATATCCTTTATTTTTAATTGCTTTATTAGCTTTATTAAATAGAACAAAAATTATAAACACAAAGAATGTAAAAGGAATTATAGATAAAATATTACAATTAGAATAAAGAATTGTTGAAACAAAAAGCATTGCTCCAGTATATGGCATATTAAAAATAAGAGAAAAAAATAAGCACATTGAAACGACCACATATAACGAAACATAATATAAATCAAAGAGTCCAATTTTTGATAGCAATAAACATGTAAAATAACCAATTAATCCTCCAATTACAAGAGTTGGAACAACAAGACCTCCACTAACTTTTCCTAGTCCATAAACTAAAGTCATAAAAAATCTAAATAAGAAAATTAAAACAACAACAACTAAAGAAGAAACTCCATAAATAAAACCAATAGAATTTAAACCGTTTCCCATAAAATTAATGAAGAAAAACGCTAATATTCCAGATATTATAAATAATAAGAAACCACGATATTTGACGATAAAATTATTTTTATACTTATTAAAAAGATTCTTTATATAATATGTTAAAATATTAAATAAATATGCAAATAATACAGAGATTACACCAACAATTAAAAGGATGTATATATATTCACAATTATAATCAAAATTAGGTGTTGTAAAATTTAATAAGTGATGTTTGTTAATAAAAAATGTTACTAAAAAAGAAAAACCAATTACTAATAACCCCTTGAAAAGCTGCTTTAAATTAATAGTTTTGTCATGTTCTAACATGTAAGTTAATCCAGCTAGAGGAGAAAGAAAAGCACATCCAAACCCTGCACCTAAGCAGACTTGATTGGTCTCTTCTCTATCATCAATTTTTAATATTTGAAGACCTAAATCACCAATTCTACTAGCTAATACTAAACTTGGAGCTTCAGCTCCAAGTGGCATTAAACAAAAAGAAGAAACATAAGAATTTAGAATAATTGTCATTATTCCTGCCTTTTTATATACTTTCTCTTTATTTTTCAACCTTTTTGTTAATTGAACAATTCCGTTTCCATCAATATCTTTATCAAACTTTATTATAAAATAATTAACAAAAGAAAGAAGAATAACAAGCACAAAAAATACAATATTTAAAATTAATAAATTAGATTTAATAAGATATGTTGCTCCTTTTACAACAAACCCCATTCCTAGTTGATATAATCCAACAAAAAGACCAACTATTAAGCCAATAAAAGAATAAAATGAAATAAATTTTAATGTTTTAATAAACTTTTGCATGTATTAATTATATAACAATAATATTTATTTATGATAAACTTTTTATATGGATTTCATAACTCATTTAGAAAAATATTTAAGTAAGGATGATATAAATAATTTATTAAAAAGTTTAGAAAAGAATAGAGTTACTAGTTTTATTTTAAATACTAATAAATTAACTAAAGATAAACTTATGTCTTTATTTCCTAATATTAAAGAATATAAAGATTTACCTAACTGTTTTACATATTCAAAAGATGAATACGACCTAGGAAAAAGTTATTTATTTAATAATGGCGTCATTTATATTATGGATATTTCTAGTCAACTAGTTCCCCACTATTTAGATCTAAATGACAATGATTTGGTACTTGATATGTGTAGTGCTCCTGGTGGAAAAGCTATTTGTTTAGCTTTAAAGAATCCAACATGTCAAATATTAGCGAATGATTTGAGTTTTGAAAGAGCTAAAATTTTATCTTCGAACATTGAAAAAATAGGAGTTAAAAATGTTACAGTAATTTCTAATGATTTTAGTAAAAATAGTAGGGAATTCATTGGGAAATTTGATAAAATTCTCCTAGATGCTCCTTGTAGCGGTAGTGCAATGTTTAGAAAACAAGAAGATGTTAAAAAAGATTGGACATACGAAAAAGTAGTAAAATTAAGTGCTATTCAAAAAGAATTGTTAGAACATGCTTATATCATGCTAAAAAATGGCGGAGAAATTATGTATTCAACATGTTCATTTTCCTATGAAGAAGATGAAGAAGTAATTTTAGATTTTTTAAGTAAGCATAAAGATATGGAAACTGTATCTATTCCACATTTAAAAGGGTTTTATTCTTCAAATATTTTAAAAGATTCAGTACATATATTTCCTCATTTATTTGAAAGCGAAGGACAATTCTTTTGCAAGTTAAAGAAAAAAGGAGTGGGAAATCCTACTGATTTTAAAATAAATAAAAAAATTAAAAAGGAAAACATTAAAGAATTAGAACAATATAATTTATCTTTTAACTATATTGAAAAAATAAACGATTTAATTTATGGTTATGATTATGACTTTAATTTAAAAAGAATTTCTATTTTAAGAAAAGGGGTTCTATTAGGAGAATTAAATAAAGGAATATTTAAACCATCATTTAATTTAGCTCACTACTTACCGTCTTCTTTTTCAATTTCTTTAAATGAAGAAGAATTTAAAAAATATATTAAAGGTGAAACAATACAAAAACAACTTAATATAAAAAACGGATATTATGTTGTAAGTTATAACTCAATTAATTTAGGTTTTATAAAATATATAAATGGAACAATGAAAAATTTATATCCAAAAGGATTAAGGCATTAATTAATGTGTTTTTTATTCAATAATTTCATTTTTTCTTTATCAAATACTTTAGCTTTTTTTACATCATCATTGATCAATTGATAAGCATATTCACTAATTTGTTCAGTATTCATATCTTTAATATCTTCATATTCAAGAACTTTAATATATTCTAATCTTACTGGATTATATTTTGCAAAATATTTTCCATTTGATGCTCTAAATGTTCCAAAAATAGAAGCAATTAAAACTGGACATTTACTTTTTAATGCACAACGGAAAGTTCCAGCATGGAAAGAGGCAACGTCACTATTTAAAGGGTCTTTATTTCTTGTTCCTTCTGGAAAAATAATTATATCCATTCTAGTTGAAGAAGCTAATTTCTTTTGAACATTCATAAATGTTCTTAAAGCTTTTTTGTTATCTTCTCTATCTAAAAATTCTCCATCAAGAATCTTAATTATTCTTCCAACAAATGGATATTTTTCAATCTCTTTTTTTGCTACAAATGTAACAGGTGTTTTACTCCTTGAAATAAAATAAAGAGGATCCAAAAAGCTCATATGGTTACAAAAAATTACATAATTTCTATTAGGATCTTTTGAATTAATAAACTTTTGATAAGTTTCATCATAACTTACAATATTAAATGCTTTAATAACTTTAATAATTAACTTTTGAACCTTTTTAAATCTTTTTTCGAATGGATATTTCTTAGGATTAATTGAATAAGGTAAAATCCAAGCAAAATATTCAAAAATCAATAAAGGAAGAATTTTAAGTACAACTCTTACATATTTAAACATTTTTAGTCCTCCAATTTGGCAAATATATTAACTTCATATGGATTCATAAATACAGTCTTAACAACTAAAGAAGAATTTTCAATCATTCCTGCATAAAGTACTAATCCAGAATAATATGAATCTAATTCTATTCGCAAATTATTAGGTGTTGGATTAATTACAATTATTATATTTTTGTAATTTTCTCCTAATTCTTTTAATTTAATCATTAATCCACCATTATCTAAATTTACAAAAAACACATTATTTGCAATATATTTTGAAGTTATATGCTTATTGTATTTAATAGTCTTTTTGAATTTAATAATAGAACTTAAATATAAAGCCATATCATATCGTTTATCTAACATTTCATAATCAAATTTATTATAACTATCACCCATATTATAGGTATTATCTTCATTCTTTTTACTTAAGCCAATTTCTTGTCCAGCATGATAAAAAGATATTCCATAAGATACACTTATGATTAAATTAATAGCTTTTATAATTCGAAGAATTTCTTGTTCATTTTTATTATTCTTCTTTAAACAATCAAATAATGTGTAGTTGTCATGGCACTCAACATAATTTAAAGATTGATAAACATTATCAAATTTTTTGCAGAAACAATAATCAACGACACTCCCCATAAAAACAAATTTAAATCCTTCAAGATAATCAATATTTCCAGCCATATAGCCTTTTGTCGTACCATTATTATTTCCTTTAACAATATCTCTAAATGAATCATTAAAAAATCCGATACCTTTAACTTTAGAAGCATTTAAATAGCTTGTTCTTTCATTGCTATCTAAAGAGTGAGCCATATCCCATCCTTCTCCATAAACCATCGCATCACTTTTAATGCTTTTAATTGCATTATAAGCTTGAGTGGCCGTTTCAATATCCATTAATCCTAAAAGATCGAATCTATATCCATCAATACCATATTCTTTCATCCAAAAAGTTAATGCATCAATAATCATTTTTCTAACCATTGGACGTTTAGTATCTAAATCGTCTCCACAAAAAGAATCATTTGATATTCTTCCATTTTTAGTTTTTCTAAAATAATAATTAGGAACTACTTTATCAAATACATTGTTATGATAATCATAGACATGATTAAAAACAACATCCATATTTACTTTTATTCCTGCTTTATGTAAAGCACTGACCATTGTTTTTAATTCAATTATTCTAGAATATGGATCATTAGGAGAAGTTGAATAACTACCTTCAGGTGTAAAATATTGTTGAGGATCATAACCCCAGTTATATGATTTATCAGGATTTAATTCATCAACTGTCTTATAATCATACATTGGAAGAATTTGAACATGAGTTATTCCTAGCATTTTCAAATAATCTAAACCAGCAGGATTTCCTCCTTTTGTTCTTCTATTATCTTCAGCTAATCCTAAATATTTTCCTTTATGAATAATATTTGTGCTATTATCAATTGTAAAATCTCTAATATGAAGTTCATAAATGATTGCTTCTAATTCAGAATCTAAGTAAGGTAATAAATCATTATTTAAGTTAATATTTATTTTATCAAAGTTAATAACAGCACTATCTTTTCCATTAGCTGAACTACCTTTTCCATATGGATCAGTTGTAATAAAAGTTAATCCACTGTTGGTAATTTTATATCTATAAAAGTAACCATCACAATCTTTTGGAATTGAAATAAAATACACACCTTTTTCAAGTCTATCCATAACAAAAGATTCAAATTTATCATCTAATGTTTTTCTTAATAAAAGGACTACTTTACTAGCAAGAGGGGCCCAAATTCTAAATTCAGTGTGATCTTTAAAATATGTAGCACCTAAATCATCACCAAAATAGGCGTATTTATCATCAAAATCTTTAAATTCAGTACAATCATTAACATTTAATGGAACTGTTCCAAAATCTTTAATAGATATATAATAACTATTTCCTAATTTAATTTTGACATCAGTATGACATTCATAAATAACATTTCCGTTCAAATAAGAACATTTAATAATGTTTAATTTAACAAATTGTTCATTATTAATTATTAATAAAATAGGTTCATTCTCTAACTTCTCAAGTTCAGAGAAAATCATTACCTTAATAATATTATTCTCATATAATTTTGCGCTAACAAAAGAATTCATAATTTACCTCAAAATATCATTTTTTTAAGACTTTACTTCCTTTTGAATTAGAAGATCCAACAGGTTTTTCGACTACTCCATTTTCAACAAGTTGTTCAAAAAGTCTTGACGCTTTATTAAATCCAACTCCAAACATACGAGTAATCTTTGAAATTGAAAAATATTCATATTCCATAGCTGCTTTTTCAACTTCTTTATACAAGTCATCATTTGCTTTTTCTCTTCTTTCTTCTTGACTTTCTTCATCAATTTGCGTTTCTTTACTTATTAAACACTGTTGAAAATTTTCATCGTATTCTTGAGGATATCTATTTCTAATATATTCAATAACATTTTTAATTTCTTTATTATCAATGAAAGCGCCTTGAAGACGAATTAGACCGTCATTAGCAAAAAGAGGGCACTTTAACAACATATCACCATTACCCGCTAATTTTTCAGCTCCACCACTATCAACAACGTTAATAGAATCGTTAATTCCTGCACAAAGTAAAGCAACACGGGTTGTAAAATTGTTCTTAATAGTACCTGAAATAATATTTGTACGAGGAGATTGTGTAGCAATTACCAAGTGAATTCCACAAGCCCTTGCTTTTGCAGCAAGAGTTAAGACAGCTCTAGAAATAGGAGCACAATTATCGACTAAATCACCATATTCATCAAGCACAACCATAATATAAGGCATTGTTGGAATATTATTAGGAATACAATATTCATTGTTATAATCTTTAATATCATTAAATTCTCTATCTTTCATTAAAGAATAACGATAAGTCATCTCGTCTATTAATTTATTTAAAACATTTAAAGCTTGATCAGCTTCAGTAATAATTGGGCAAAGTAAATGTGGTAAATCGTGATATTTAGAAAATTCAACTTGCTTTGGATCAACAATTACAAATTTTAATTCATCTGGAGAATTTCTCATTAAAAGAGATATCATCATAGCTTGAAGAAAAACTGATTTTCCACTTCCAGAAGTTCCAGTAACAAGAAGATGAGTTAATTTTTGAAAATCAGCATAAATTAATTTACCATTGATATCTTTTCCAAAAGCTACACAAAGCCCAGTATATTTACCATTATTAATAGCTGGCAAATCTTCCATTACCTCTTTAAAGGAAACAACATTAGTTTTAGCATTACTTACCTCAATACCACTCGTAGTTTTTCCTTTAACGACACTTACAAAACGACATTTTTCACCCTTAAGTTGTTTACTTAAGTCTTCCATCTTACTATCAAAGCCTCTAACTGAAACATTTTTATCAGTAGAAATATTAAATCTAGTAATACTTGGACCTATATCGTATCCTTCAACTTTAGCTCCAATATTAAAATTCTTGAAGAATTCATTGATGATAATAGTTCTTTCATTATTTACGGCACAATTTTCACTTGTATTCATTGAAGTGTCTCTTGTTACCAATAAATTATTAGGAGGATAACTATAAGGGTTCTTACGTCTCTTATCCGCATTTGTAACTCGAGGAGCAAACATGTTATCGCCCTTTCTTTCAACTTTAGATTCTTCTTTTTTAATATCCATTCTAGTTAAAACTGATTGAGATGAAAGAGTTGTTTTTTGTTCAACATTTTGTTCTTCTTTTCCAATTTGATCTTCATCAAGAGCTTCATAGGAACTTGGTGTACCGCTATCTTCATCATAATTACTTCTAATATATGGGTTATATGTTGAAATTTTTAATTCTGGTTCTTTATTATCATTAACTTCAATATCTTCTTTTAAAGTTTCTGTTTGTATATTTTCTTCATATTCTTCATTGTGATTTTCTCTAATTGGCAAAGTTTCTTCTTCTTTTATTTCTTCATTCTTTTCATTTACATTATTCGTTACTACATCATTAAAAGGCGAATCACTTAATTCATCATCAAAATCAAAAGTAGCTTTTTGTAAACCATTTGTATTTGGTATATCACTATAAAATTTTTGGGTTTTGTCCTCATTTATTTCATTAGTAATCGGTTGAGTTTCTTTTATTTCACTTTCATTTGACGAAACAATATTTGTATTAATATAAAGAGTTTTTTCAATTACTTCATCGTTATTTTCAACTGATTTTTCTTCTTTTTTAACTTCAACTGCTTTTTTATCATCAACTTCAATATCTTTTGCATCTTTATAAACTTGCATTTTCTGTTTTTTGTTCAAAAGATTAATATAAGATTTTAAATATCTTCCAAATTTAACAACATATTTTAAAAGAATAAATACGGTTCCTAAAGAAATAAATACTCCACCAAAACAATAAGATCCAATATTAGACATTGTGCTGTTTATAATACAAACTAACAATAATCCAATAAGACCAACATTTTTAGTGTAGTCAATAGAAGGGAAACTTGCGAATGATTCTTTAAAACAATCAACAAAATTAAAATCACCTTGTTTACCATTAATCATAATCCCATTAAAAGTTAAATAAGATGCTTCATTTGAAAATGTAGAATTAGCAAATATAATTAATACACCAAGTAAAATAAGAAATAATCCACCAACAACAAAACTCATCTTGATTCTTGTTTTTTTAGATATTGCTAAACTTAATCCATATAAAAATATTAATAAATAAACAAAATAAGCTCCAATCGTTCCAAATAAAAAAGCAATACAATAAGTAAAAAATTGAGCAACAACTGTGTAATTTACCATTCCAATTACACTAAAAAGCATAAGAAAAATACCTATAGCAATATATAGTTGATTTTTATTAATTTTATCTTTTAACCTTTTTTGATTCTTTTTCATAGTGTTCTTTTATTATATAAAAGAAAAGACTTAAATTCTATACAAGAATAAAAAAATAATCCTCGCAAAGGATTATTTTTAAAGGGGCTTCGTAAAGAAGGTGGGTTGGTAATTTTTAGTAACCCACCCAATTTACGA
>JAEDOI010000022.1 GCA_016302065.1 Bacilli bacterium
TGTTTGATACTAGTAGTACAGCTTCTTATATAGCTGAAGCAGATGCAAGTACTGAAAGCACAACTATTTTAAATGCTTTTAAAGCTTTGAGAGTAAGCATGGTTAATAGTGGTGCAGGTGATGAACATACTATTATTTGGGCACCATATACTAGTGAAACAACAGTATATTACGTCAATGCTGCTGGCAATCTTAACGAATCACAGCCTGCAGAAAGTGCTGCTAATGAGGAAGGGTATGAGGCAAGTAATTTAGTTGGAAAATACACAAACTTTGTTAAATCAAATTCCACTAAACCATTTGGTGATGGATCATCAAAAAAATCTATTGACGATGCACATATTTTATTATCAAAAAAATTATCTACAGCTGTAAGCCCTGTCATTACTTTTACAATATGGTTTGAGGGGTTGGATGCTAACTGTATTAATGGTACTACAGCTACAGGAGTTTCAGATGCAGCTGCACAAGTTGCTAAAAAACTTGTTATGAGTTTCTATGCTGTTGATTCATCAACATTAGTTGCATAATTTATAATCAAATTCCTACTATTTCATCTAATATTATTAAAAAATCTTTAATAATTTAGAAAAATAAACTAAAATACTACTAGAAGTCATTTTCTAGTAGTATTTTTTGTTAGGAGAATAGAATATGAAAATAAGTAATAAAACAAAAAAGGTATTATTTATAGCATTATTTTGTTTAGATATAGCTTTAACCATCGCTTTATTTGTTATTTCAATTGTAATGCTTGCCACAATGCCTAAAGATATGTCAACAATTAGTGGAAATGAAGGAATGATTCAATATTTCCAAAAAAATCCAACTGTTTTCTTAGTTTCTATTGTTATACCTTTATTCTTATTACTATTTGGTAACATTGGAATTCTTGTTTGGTATGTAAAAAGATCAACTAAACCAAAAGAAACTTCATTAAATGAATTAAGTGAAGAAGAAAAAGAAAAATTAAAACAAGAATTAATGAAAGATTTATTAAATAAAGAAAAAAATAATGAGTAAATACTAAATTGGTTCACATGAACCAATTTTTTATTGTCTTTTTTTCTAATATTATTTATAATTTACCTGTAAAAAGCAAAACTAAAGGGATTTAGTGACGCAAAACTATAGGGACTAGTAAGTTAGCCAGTTGCCTTGTGGGTAAAGAAAGTAAAAACCCAATTGATTTGATAGGTGATTGGCATTTTTTATTTCTATTATCTTAGGACATACATAATACATGTTTATATTTAATGAACTATGTATATTTCATTAAATAATATTTTTGAATAGGTTTAAAGATGGTTGATTTAAAATACTTAAAAAAGAAAAGAACTAAGAAAGTAGCCTCCATTGTAACTTTAGTAACTGGAGTTTTATTAATTCCTTTTATGTTATTATCTTTCATGGGTAGAGATATTGGTCATTTTACAATTGGACTTAAGAATTCTAATGTTAAGTTAGCATTATCTACAGATATTGATTTTAAAGAATCAACAACTTTTATGTCTTTAGATAAACTTCCTCCTTATACTCCATATACTATTGAAGCTTTAAATAGTGTTAGTGATGTAGTTCTTGATGATCCAAGTAGTAACGATACTATTGGAAAGAAAACTAATCCATATACTAATACTGATGAGTATTTATATTTCTTTAAATATACTTTTTATTTAAAGAATGTTGGAGATGTTAATGCTTCTTATAATTTTAAATTCTCTATTGTAGATAACAAAAGACCAAGTAATGTCAATTATTCACTTGATGATATTTTACGTGTTAGATTTTATGAAAACTCTAACTTAAGTGAACATAACTATGTTACATATGCTAAAGAAGGAATTACTCCTCATTTTAATGAAGGAAGCATTGAGCCTTTTTATAATACTTGTGTAAATAAGGAGACAGGTTCTTTTTGTGATGAATATGGTTTTGCTACTAATTTTGAAAGTGAAACTATTATTTTAAGTAATGATATTAACCATTTTAAAATTGGGGATGTTACCCGTTATACCGTCGTTCTTTACCTCGAAAGCAATGACAAAGAATGTGATGGTGAGATGCCTGATGAAACTTATCTCAAATTAGCTATTAATATCGAAGCGTTTGAGGAAGTAAATGAAGAATAAAGAAATATTTTTACCTTTATTATCAATTGTTATTTGTATTTTACTTGTAAGTAGTTTTGGTGCTACTTTTGCTTGGTATCAATATTCAAGCAATGTCTATCTTAAATATGATGGAACAAGTATTGGAAATACAATGCTTTTTGATATTGGATTAAGAAGCAATGTAGAACTAACTGAAGCAAGTAACTATAATATGGTAAAAGATGAAAATGATGATTCCATTTATTGGTGCAATGGAGGAATCAGTAAAGATATTGCTTCATATTACTTAACAGCAAACGGTTATGCTACAAATGAAGTTAATGGTGTTACAAGTGGAGCATATTTAACAGATGGACAATTTTTATTAAAGAGAGCTCCATATTATAATGAAAACTACTTTGATAATTTTTCTAGACCAATAGCAGCTTTAAAAAGAGATTATTCTCATTTTGACTTGGTGTTTAAAGCTAGCAAGGTAAGTGGAGATAATATATCTTCTATTAATAATGGAGATATTATTCTTTCTAATATTGAACTTGATTCTTTAGGAGATATTAAGAATTCTATTAGGATTCATTTTCAAAATGAATCTTCTAATTTTATCTTTAATCCTTCTAAACTCGAAGATGGAAAAGATACAGTTGGTGGACTTCTTGATTTAAATAAAGATGGTCTATATGATTACAATACTTTTACTAATAAAGAAATAGTATATGGAGAAACTGAAACTATTAAATATAAAAATAGTGTTACAACTGATGGTATAGATGTTGGTGAATATGATGGAAATTCATTTACATCAAGTCATAAAAATGGTGTATATGGAATTGACGAAAATGAAACTAAATTTAAAACTTCTTCATATTTAGGTTTTGATTCTGTTGTTAGTAATAAGAAAGTAGTTAGTAGTATTGATAATTCTACTTCTATTGCAAGTCTAAGTTTAGATATTTATTTAGAAGGTTGGGATCTATCTTTTATTGATAAAGAGATGAATCATTTGTTTAGTTTAAATTTGGAGTTTGAAATAAATGAATAATAAATATAGTAAGATTATTATTCCTTTACTAAGTGTTACTTCAATTGTTCTTTTATCAAGTATTAGTATTTCCTTAGCTTGGTATGCTACTGGAAATAGCCTTACTATTGATAATATGAAGGTAACTTTAGCAAGTGAACCAGCTCTTGAAATTGGAATAAAAAATGATAATCAAGATATCATTTTTTATAAAAATGAAGTACCCAACACTGCTATTGAAAATAAAATAGTAAAAGAATTTGAACCAGTATCTTCAATGTATTGTTCTTCTTGGATTAATAACAAAGAAAATAATCCTACTTTTTATTCAAAATATACTAAAGCTAAAAAAAATGATACTTCGACTTTTAAAAAGACAAATAAAGCAAGAAGTGGATATTTTGAATTAGAATTTTATCTTAAATCTGATAGAGATATATTTGTAACTCTTGATGAAAGTAGTTATTTAAAAGCAAATAAAGATATTAATAAAAATAAAGCTAATCAACTTACTTCAACGTATTTAGGTTTAAGTAAAGAACAAATTGAAACAAACCTAAATAATATTGAAAATAGTTTAAGAATAAGTTTATTAGAAGATAGTAGTGATTATAAATTTAATATTATTGATCCAAAAAAAGATATAGATACTCCTTATTTTGGAATATTAGATTTAAATAATGATCATTATTATGATTCTTATGTAACAGTTGATAATAAGAAGCAAGAATTTCTCTTTGGAGAATATTATAATGATGAAAAGATAGTTTATAAATATAATGATGTAGAAAATGAAATAACTGATTTTAATACGTTTAGTGCTAAACATGAAGCAAATAGTTATAGTGTAGATTTAGCAACTAGTATAGAAAATGGACTAACAGTAAATTATGAAAATAGTGTTAGTTTAAGTGAAGTAACTTCTAATTTAGAATTTATTAAACTTGAAGCCTTCAAAGAAAAAAGATTTGTATTAGATATATATATTGAAGGATGGGATAAAGATAACATCACTTTAGTTGAGTTTGGGGCATTTACTAGTTTAATTAAATTTAAAGTTACAAAGGAGAATTTATTATGAGTGAATATTTTGAATATTTAAGATTGATGCTTGAAGCATTCTTTAAGGATTTTGGTATTTTCTTTAAAGATGTTTTTGCTTCTCCTTGGGAAAAAGTTGGAAGTAATGTCAGTCACTATAATGAATTATTTGCAACGTATTCAGCTAATTTTGGATTTTGGGGTTGGTTTTTCTTTGTTTTATTTATTTTAATTTTTACAGCTTTTATTGGTGGACTTTGTTTTTTAATTTTCTTAGGTTTAAGAAAATATATTAGATTTGTCAAAAAAGAAATTAGTAAAGATAAATTAGAGGAAACAATTGAAAGATTAAATTACGAACTATTTAATGCAATTAAAGAAAAAGATAAAATATTAGCTTTAAAGGTTGGAGAACTTGGTTATAAACCAACTGAAAAAGAAAAAGAAGAAGCAAAAGAAGTTATTGATGAAGTAAATTCAAGATTTCCTAAACTTACTTATGTTGATCATCAATATAAAGATTTTGATAACAACATTGCCGATATTGAAGGTTTAACTCTTGAAGAAATTTGTACCTCATTTAGAAATTTTGCAGCTAGTCAGCTCCATCTTTATTATACGATTGATACTATTAGACAATTATTTGCTGGTATGGCTACTAGTAAACTTATAATTTTAGAAGGTATCTCTGGTACTGGTAAAACTTCTCTTCCTTATGCTATGGGTAAATTCTTTAATTTTGATGCTAATATTTGCTCAGTTCAACCATCATGGAAAGATAGAAGTGAACTTATTGGATACTATAACGAATTCACTAAGAAGTTTAATGAAACAGAATTCTTAAAAGCTTTATATACATCAATTTATAGAAAAGATGTTAACTTAATAGTTCTAGATGAAATGAACCTTGCTCGTATTGAGTATTATTTTGCAGAGTTCCTTTCCGTTATGGAAATGCCAAATGTCAACGAATGGAAAATTGAATTAATTAACTCTTATTCTGATACTGATCCAAAATTTGTTCAAAATGGTAAAATATTGATTCCTCAAAATGTTATATTCTTTGGAACAGCAAATAACGATGACTCAACATTTACAATTTCTGATAAAGTTTATGACCGTGCTATTTCACTATTCTTTGATAATAAAGGTATTCCTTTTGAAGCTGATATTCAAGAAAGCATTAATTTAAATTATGATCAACTTGAAAGATTATATAAAGAAGCTCAAGAAAATTATCCAGTAAGTGAAAAATTGCTCGATAAATTTGCTGAACTTGATGATTTCGTAATTGCTAAATTTAAACTTGCCTTTGGTAACCGTATTTTAAAACAATTAAAGATTTTCATTCCTACATATGTTGCATGTGGTGGAACTGATTTAGATGGTTTAGATTTTATTTTCACAAATAAAATCTTAAAGAAATTTGAATCATTAAATATTGCTTTCTTAAGAGATGAATTAAAACAATTAAATACTAAATTAGATACTCTTTTTGGTAAAGGTTCATTTAAGATGGCTCATAAATATATCGATAACTTAATTAAGATGGCTCAATAAAAATGAAGAAAGAGAATATAGAAAGTAAAGAAGTAGAAATAAAAAAAGTTAAATCAAAAAAGAAAACTACTAAGAAAAGAAATATTAAATTAGATATTGAATCTCCTTCTAGTTTTAAAAAAGTAAATAAATTATTGACTACAAGAGTCAATAATTTAAAAAAGAAAAACAAAGAAGCTAGTTTAATGTTTGAAGGGCTAGAAAATGGTAGTAATTCTTTTTTACGTGTAAAAAGAACAGAAAATACAAACTTTGATTTAACTTGGGTTAAGATTATTGAAGATACAATTCCTGCTCTTGATGAAATAATCAAAAATCCACGAATTAATACTAAAAATGTTTCTAATATTGTTCCAATTGAACTTGCTAAAAAGACTAATAGTGAATCAATTAGACATCTTTCTAGTCACTCTCAATTTGTTAAAGAAATCGATAGTGAAGGTAATGTTATACCTAATAAAATTTTAAATATTGAAACTGAAGATAACTATCTTACATATGAAAATAAATTCATAGCTACTTTAATTAGAAGGTTAGTCTTATTTGTTGAAAAAAGATATGAATATATTGAAAAATATTCTCCTTTAAGAGACTATGAAGTTTTATATGTAAAGAATAAATCGATAATTAACGGCATAGAATATACTGTTGAATCTAAGGTTATTTCTAGTAAGATTAGTGAAAATACTAGCGACAAAGAAGTAGCTTCAACAACATTTATGAAGAAAATCGCTTTCATTCGTAAATATGTTAAATATTTCTATTCATCTCCATTTATGAAGATGTTTAAAAATGAAAAAAATGTTAGAAGTCCAATTCTTCAAACTAATATTATTAGAAAAAACCCTCGTTACAGAAAATGTTATGAACTTTATCGCTTTATTGAAACGTATGATAAATTAGGTGTTAGTTTCTTAATTAAAGAAACATTTGATAAACCTACTGTCGAATTAGAAGAAAAATATAAAAATTTAGTTTTAGAAAATATTTTAGCTCTTGAAGGAAGTGAAGCTAAAATTCCATTTAAAAAGCGTGAAGTTAAGAAGAATACTCGTATATTAAAATCAATTGATGATGATATTTTTACCTTTTATCCTCTTGGAACTGATCCAGAATTTATTAGAATTGATGAAGATTATATCAATTATAAGAGTGGAAAGGTTAAAGATTTAAAGAAAAAACCTAAGAAACTTGAAAGAAAATATGATATTGGTAAATATTTATCTAAAGGTAAGATTGATAAAGATAAAGCAAGAAGAGAAGAGTTGTTAAAAAGAAAGAAACTTGAAGCTCTTGCTTTTGAAAAAGAGCAAAAAGAACTTAAAATTAAAGAAGAAAAAGAAAGAGAAAGACTTAGACTTCTTAAACTTAAAGAAGAAGAGAAACGTCGCCTTGATGAACTTGAAAAGGCAAGAACTTTTGTTAAAGAAAGCGCTACAACTGATTTAGAAACAAATATTAATGAGGAAAATAATAGCGAAAACAACAATTAATTATATGGAAAAAGAAAACAAAGAAGTAATTAAGGAAAGTACAAAAAAGAAGGAAAAACAACCACTTATAAAAAAGATTATTAATATAGTTGGTATTGTTTTTACTTCTATTTTAGGTGTTATTTTAGTTTTCTTTCTTATTGGAAATTTTACAGCTAAAAATAATTATGGTGTAAAAATGATTTTTAATCATTCTACTCTTGTTGTTTTAACTGACTCAATGGAACCTACTTATAAAGTAGGTGGAGCTATATTTATTGAAAAAACTGATCCTAGTAAAATTAAGGTAGGGGATGATTTAACATTTTTTTATGATTCCTGGGGAGTTGTTGTAACTCATAGAGTATTAGAGATTACTCCTCCAAGTGAAACAAATTCACTATATACTTTTAAATTACATGGAATAAATACGGAATCTAAACAATGTGGAAGCTTAGATACCCCAGCAGATTGCACCGATCAATATCAGCTAGTTAGTAGTGATAAAGTAATAGGAAAGGTTGTTGGTTCTTCTTATGCAGTAGGTCAAATATATACTTTTATGATGGAACCATATGGTCTTGTTTTACTTCTTTTAGTTCCTGCTGGATATTTAATTTATGTTTCAATTGATGTAATCGTTAAAACTTTAAAACAAAAAGAAGAAAATGAAGAAAAAGCCATTAATTCTTCTACCTCTACTTCAAAACTTGATAGTTTATCAAGTGAGCAAAAAGAAAAATTAAAGAAGGAATTACTTAACGAATTATTAAATAAAGGAAAGGAGAATAAAGATGAATAAGAAGAAATTGTTTAATATAGTTGCTACTATCATATTTGGTTTATTTTTAATTATATTTAATATTTTATATTGTACTTTAGTGTTTGTTCCTTTTGGATATTCTAGTCTTCTTGTTTCTACTTTTGTTATATGTGATTCTATTTTACTTGTTTTCTTTGTTCTTGAAGGTGTAATTTTATTTAGAACCATTATTGAAGAAAAAGAATATATAAAAACTAATGAATTTATATTTGGAGATAAAATTGAATTTGATAATTTAGAGATGTTTGTTAAAAAAGTATCTAAAATTATTAATACTAAAAAAGAAGAGTATATTGTATCTTTTTCACCTATTAAAACAAGTGTTAACTATGAAATATTTCAATCAAAGGAATTAAAAATATTAAATAAAGAATTAGCTTTATATTTTACAAAGTTATTCTCACTTGCAAAATACAAAACTTTTAAAGCAAGAGTTAGCTATGATAACTATTGTTTTATTATATTTATTAGATGTACAAGTGATGAATTACTTCAACTTATTAAAGATGTTGAATATAAATCTTATTCTATTTCTAAAGAAAAAGATATTCGAATTTTTATTCAAAACTACTTTGGAATTTGTAAGATTGAACCTAATGTTGAACTATTAGAAACTATAAATAGAAGCAATATTGCTAGAAAAATTGGTGAATATAACTTTGAAAAAGCTATATTTTTTGAAAAATCAATGATTGAAGGAAAAAGCGATGAAAACATGGCAAATGCTATTGTTAATGCTTTAAGAAATAAAGAGTTTATTGTCTACTATATGCCAAAATTCCATCTTCAAACAAAAAGATTTATTGGATCTGAAGCTCTTGTTAGATGGAACTCCAAAGATAAAGGATTAATTTCTCCTATTAGATTTATTAACTTTGCTGAAAATAGAGGCTTAATCCATGAAATTGATCTTTATGTTTTAGAACAAGTTTGTAAAGATTTAGAAGATCAAAAGAAGAGAGGAAAAAGGCTTCTTCCTGTTAGTATTAACTTTTCAATTTATGAATTTTATACTCCAACATTCTTAGATGATATTAAGCAAGTTATTGAAAAATATGATGTAAATCCTCTTTTAATTGAAATAGAAATTACCGAAGAAACAACCCATGCTAATTCTTTCTTAGTTATTTCTATTTTAAAGAAATTAAAAGATATGGGATTAAAGATTCTTCTTGATGACTTTGGTCTTGGATTCTCTAATATTAAATCGATGAAGATTCTTCCAATTGATATTATTAAAATTGATAAGTCATTCATTGATGAAATTGTTTATGATTATAAGAGTAGAGAAATAGTTAGAGCAATCATTTCATTTGGTAAAGCTTTAAATCTTCAAGTTATTGCTGAAGGTGTAGTTGATGCAAAACAAGTCGAAATTTTAAAGAAAATGAAATGTGACCAAATACAAGGATTCTTCTATTCTAAGCCTATTCCAAAGAAAGAGTATGAATCTTTCTTAATGAATAACCAATTCGAAAAGAAGGAGGATGCTTCATTATGATTTTAATATTAGGTTCTGTATATGATGATGTTTTATATTTTGATACTCAATTAAAGAAAAGAAGAGAAGAAACATTTAAAGATCATTTTAAAATTATTTTTGGAGAACTATATGGTCAAAATGTTGTGTTAGCTTACAATATTTTTACTAACTATATGAGCAGTGTAGTTACTACTTATTTAATTTCAAAATATGATGTAATTGCAGTAATTAATGTAGGAAGTGTAAGATGTTTAGATGATTTTAAAGAAGGGGATATTGTTTATAGTGAAACTTTATTTTTAGGAGATGCTGATGTTAGTGTTTTTGAAAAAGTAAAGAAAGGTCAAGTTCCTACATATCCTCAAATATTTAGTGGAAATAGTTATTTTAATAATTTAATTAATGTTTATTCATCTAAATTTATTATTTCTAATGTTAAAAAAGGTAATTATATATCTCTTAATAGAGAAATAGTAAGTATAGATCAACTAAATCAAATTAAAAATGAAAATGTAATTTTAGGTGTAAGTAAAGACTTTATATTCGATTCTACATTTGGAGGAGTAGCATTATCCTCTGCAACATTTGATGTTCCATTTGTCTGTTTAAAAGTAGTAATATCAAAAATTAAAGATAAAGTTACAACTTTAGAAAGAATTAGATGTATAAAAGAATATGCTAATGTTGGGAAAATAATTTCTGCTATAATTCTTGAGATTGGAAGAAAAGATACTTTAACTGTCGATACTCTTAATTAACACTATCTATTAACTGCTTCTTAAATTATAATTAAAGTGTATGAAGAAGCAGTTTTTATTTTCTCTTATTGTTATTTTACCTTTAATCTATAGTTGTAATAATAGAGCTAATGATACTAATAATATTTCAATAGCAGTTAGTGATATGTCAAAAGATAGTTTGATATCTTTAAAAAATGGATTTATTAATAAATATCCTAATATTAATATTGAAATTAAGGAATTTAAAGACGCAAGCACAATAAATTATTTACTAAATCACAATAAATTAGATTGTGATTTAGTAGCTTTTGAAGAATTTAATGATTCAATCATTTATTCTTCAAAACTAGCTTTACTTAATAGATATGAAGGAATAAATGAATTAAGTAATGATATGCTAACTCATATTAAAGATAATAAAGGTAATATTTATTCTCTTCCTAGTGTTGGTAAATTATATTGTAATATTTTAAATTTAGATTTATTTAATCAATATGATATTCCTTTGTACAATACAATTGATGAATTAAAAAATATTCCTAATATTGAAGGAAAAGAAATATTTACATCAACTTTTACTAATTCAATGCTTGATTGTTTAATGCAACTTTCAATTCCTACTTTTTTATCTTCAGTAGAAGGTATTAAGTTTTTAAATGATTATTACGATGGAATTGTATCTATTAAAGATACAAAATATGAAGAGATATACATAGAGATTTTTACTAATTTATATCATTTATATCAAAAGAACTTCTTTGCTCCTATATTAAATAAAGGGGACACCCATTTATTTTATGAAGGAAATGCCTTTATAAATAGTATAGTTTATAACGAAAATGCTACTAAAATATTTGGTGAAAAGAATGTAAATTTTTCATATATGGCTTATCCTTTTGTTGGATATACTAGTTTTGATAAGTGGGTTGCGGCTAAGCCACAATTTTATCTTTCTGTTGTTTCTTCTTCTTTAAAAGAAAAATCGGATTCAATTTTTGATCTATTAAATTATTTTTTATCAGCTGATGGGCAACAATGCTTAATTACATTAGAAAACAACGAATTATTAACTAATTGCTATTCATATTTAAAAGATTTTCAATTTGAATTATATTCACCATATTCTAGTTTAAAACCTTATATTGATAGTGGAAAAGTATATATTGTTGATACTATTAGAAGTGTTTATTTTAAAATATTTGATCCTATTATTAAGTATTTAAGTGATGATATTGATATGGAAAATTTAATTATCGAAGTTGATGAAATTTTTAAAGATTTGAAATTAAATACTAATAAATTATATTATTTTGAAGAATTATCTAAATTTAGTGGAAAAAATAAAGCGGAAATAAAAAGCATATTGAATTATTTTGCTTCATTGCTCTCTAATTATTTAAATGTTGATTTTGCATTGTTAGAAGATTCATTAATTACTAATTATATTTATGATGGTATACTTTATGCTTCAGAACTTAAGAATGTTATAGATGAAAATGTATTTTTAACGAATATTGAAGTTAAAGGAATTGACTTATTATCTTTTTTAAATAAATTTAAAGATGAATTTTCATCATTAAATATTAATATTAAAAATGAAACTATCGAAAATAAAAAGATAGAAAAAGAAACAATATATAATATATTAGTTCCATCTAACTTAGTAAGTGAATTTAATGATGTTTTATCTTTAAAAGGATATGATAAAGCAATAAATTTATTTAAAAATATTTTTGATAATTTTTTTATCAAAAATAATGCTAAAATGGTAGAATAAAGAAGAATTATGAACGAAAGTAAGAAGACATTGACATTTGAACTTAATACAGTCACATTAAATGTTGTTAGACTAAATCGTGATCAATTGGTAGAAGTTATTCCTTTTTTTAATTTCTATAATGATTTTTTAAATCCTAAAGTTCTTTCTATTGAAGATAGTTCTTATTCTTATGATAGTTTAGTTAGATTTTTAACTCGTACTGGAGAAAGAAAAATATTATCTTTATTAACAAATAAACAAGATTATACTTTAATTTTTTCTAAGAAATTTAAGTATGGAGGAATAATTGAAGTAACGTTATATCGCAATAAAAATTTAGCTAATAATGAACAATATGAGATCGATTATTTAACTAATGTTTATACTCGCTCATCATTAGTTAAAATTATTAATCATAAATTAATTAGTAATGAAAATAAAAATTCCTATCTTTTAATGATTGATTTAGATAATTTTAAAATAATGAATGATACTTTTGGTCATTTAATCGGTGATATTTGTTTAAAGACAATTGCTAATAATTTAAAATCTATTTTTTCAAATTATGTAATTGGAAGATACGGGGGCGATGAATTTGTTTGTTTTGTTGATAACGTAACTGATAACGAATTAAGTGACATAATATATAAAATATTAAACATTCAATATGTTTTTGAGAAGATGATCAAGGGAAGTGGCAAAGTCACTTGTAGTGTTGGAGTAAGTAGTAAGGTCAATTCAAGAGATAATTTAAGTGAACTTATAAATGAAGCTGATTTAGCTTTATATCATTCTAAATCTTTAGGAAAAAATGTTGGATCTATTTATAAAGGAAGAACATTTAAAAAAAGTGTCACTAAAAAAGATAATAAAATAAAAAAGGCTTTAAAAAATAATAAAAATAATCTTTTAAAAGATGATATAAAGAAAAAGAGATTAGAATTAACGGGGTTTTCTATTATTTTACTATCTATATTGTTTGCATTTGGTTTTGTTTTTGATGCGATTTATAATTATCAAAGTCAAGAAGAAACAAATAAATATATTAGTTCCATTATGGAAAATATAGGAAACGATACAAGCTATAGAACTAGAGATTATTTGGATAATAAATTTAAAAATTTAGATTATGTTGCTTCATTAACTTCGATGGTTGATGAGACAAATCCAACGAAGTTTTTAGAAAAATATGTAGATAATGTCAATTCTTTAAATATTGTTGATAATGTTGGAGTACTATTTGAAAATGGAAATGCTTACTTTTCAAAAGATGAAATTTATTCCTTATCATCAACTGAAACTGCAAATAATATTGTATTAAATAGACAATATAGTATTGAAAAGATGACTTTAGTCAATAGGAGCGAATGTATTGTTTATGGAGTTCCATTTTCTAAAGTTTTAAAAGATAGTGAAGAAGAAATTAAAATTGCAGGAGTAATTTGTACTCAAGATGTAAAGCTCTTTAACTCTGATTTGTTGATGTTAAGTAAAAATAATGAAAATTATATTTCATTTATTAAAAAAGATGGAAATAAAATTATTGAGCAATATAAAGAAGAACAGTTTTCTTTTTTAGGTACATTTGAAAATATTTATAATTGTTTTGATTATTATGTTAATTCATCTTTTACTGATGATTTCATTAAAAATATTTATTATTCAAATTCATATTTAACTTCGTTTAATGCAAATAATGAAAAATATTATGTATATTGTGCTTCTTTAAATGTTAGCGATTGGAAAATAATGGTTATTGTTAATAATGATTATGCTAACCAGTTTTTTGCAAATATTATTAATCTTAATAAGATTAGTTTCCTTGTTCTTTTATTTATTGTAACTTCATTTATTGTTCTAGCGATGTATATTGTTAATAAATTAATTTTAGATAACTTTATTACTTCATATATTGATCAAACTACTGGAGGAATAAACGAAAAAAGATTCTATATAGATGCAAAAACGTTAATTCAAAATGATACAACCTCTTATTATATTGTTTATTTAAATATTATTAGATTTAAATACATTAATGAAAAGATTGGTTCTATTGAAGGTGATAACTTACTTAAAGAAATAAATGAATGTATATCTAGTTTAATAAGTGAAGATGAGTTAGTTTCTAGACAATATTCGGATAGATTTGCTCTTTTATTAAAGAGTGATAGTCAAGATCTTTTAATTTCTAGAGTTGAATCTATATTAGAACAAACTAATAAGAAGATTAGTTATAATATTGATTTAACTTTTGATATCGGAATTTACAATATTACAAAAAGGAACGAACCTATTTGGCTTTGTATTGATCGAGCAAGAATTGCTAGTAAAAATACTTCAAATAATTACAAGAAATATAATATTGAAATATTTGATGATGACATGTCTAAGAAAAATGAGGTTGAAACATATATTGAACAATCTCAAGAAACAGCTTTATATGAGAAGAAATTTGAGGTTTATTATCAACCAATTGTTGATATCTCTTCAGAAAAAATAGCTTGTTTAGAAGGATTAGTAAGGTGGAATGATGAATATAAAAAAGATGTTGATATTCAAACATTTATTCATATTTTTGAAGAAAATGGATTTATCGTTAAACTTGATTTATATGTCTTTGAAAGTGTTTGTAAGTTTTTAAGTGAATTTAAAGAAGTTAATAAAATTATACCTCCTGTTAGTATTAATCTAAGTAGAAAACATTTCTTTATTAAAAATTTCTTTGATGAATATCTTGAAATAATTAATAAATATAATTTAAAACCTTCTAATTTTATATTTGAAATAACAGAAAGTATTATTTTTGAAGAGTCATTTAATATTGTTCAAAATTCGATTAATGAGATTAAAAAACATGGTAGTAAAATAGCAATTGATGATTTTGGTAGTGGATTTTCTAATCTTTCATTACTTAATAAAATCAATTTTGATGTCATCAAAATTGATAAATCTTTAGTATCTTCTTTAAAAAGTAATGATGAATCTAGCAAAATAATATTACAAAATATTATCTCTTTAGCTAATGATTTACATAAAATTATTGTCGTAGAAGGGGTAGAAGAAAAAGAACAAGTTTCTATTTTAAAAGAAATGAATGTTAAATGTATTCAAGGATATTATTTTTATAAACCAATGAATAGAAAAGCTGTTGAGTCTATTCTTTCTTCTGGTATAAAAAAATCGACTACTACTAAGAAAGAGTAGCTATTTAATATAGTTTTTTACAAATTTATAATATTTTTATTTTTATTTACTTATCATCATTTTATTAATTATATTTTTTTAAAATAGTAAGTAAATCATATAGTTTTTTTGATTATTAAATTATAAATAATTATATTTATTTAATATTAAATAAATATGTTTTGAAAAAAGTGATACATAAATATATAATATTTATGTCAAAGGCAAAACTAGAGGGATCTAGTGACGCAAAACTATAGGGTCTAAAGTAGATAGCCAGTTACCAAATATACTTGCTATGAAAAAAAGACTTCTAATCACGCTACTTACAATTTGCACGGTTATAAGCATTACCATTGGTATTGCTTCTTTTTCTTATGCTTGGCTTAGTCAAGTTCCTTCATATGAATTTACTCTTTCTACTGGAGATTATCCTTTAATTGTTAAAACTAATGGTTATTTAACTGATTTTGTTAGTACTCCAAATGTAGTTGATAATGGAAATGGTGGAACAGGAAATTTAGATTACAATAATGAAAATGAAGGAACTTTAAGGCTTACTAAAGCAAATTTTAAAACATATA
>JAEDOI010000062.1 GCA_016302065.1 Bacilli bacterium
TCACATCCCTTTACAGGAAAAATTCTGTAATTATTTGGATTTGTAAGATAATGCTTTGTTCCATATCTACTTGCTAAAGAATCAGATCCCATATAAATGATTCCTTTGTGTTTTAATGCGATTGTTAAGCTCATATTATTTATTCCCCTTTCTATTAATTGAGTTATTTGTATATACGATAACTTTCATGTGTTTATATACCTTTCATTTTAAAAAAGTTTCCCTATGAACATAAATTAACGAAAAAAGCCATGCTCCTTGATTATAAGAGCATAGCTATTTTAAGTTCCTATATTAGATGAATTATTAACTTTTAATTATTTCTTATTTCTAATATGGTTTAATTGATAAAATCTAGTAGTTTATCACCTAGATTAGCGCTATTTTTCATTCTTAAAGTTTGATATTGTTACCAAATATTAATTAAAATGATGTTCTCCTAAGTAGTAAATTTATCTTTACTACTTTGACAATAAATTAAAATTATGCTTAGGATTAATAAGCACGTATGTCGTTGTTTATGTTTCTATATTATGTCTTAAGCAAATTTGATATCAAAATAAATATCCTCTCTTTCATATGCAAAAAATATTTCAATAATGAATTTGAAATATCCTATGGGAAGTTTTATGTTCATTTTATATATATAAATATATATAAAATCAAAAAAATAATTTGCCGTAAGTTTTTTGCTAATTTTTAATAAACTATTTAGTCTTTTCTATTATAATTAAATTTATTAAATAAAGTATATTGTGGTTTTTCACCAGGCGCAGTTTTTCTTAAAGTTGGCAATGCTTTAGCATCTTCACTAAACAACTCCCTTAAAGTATAACCTAACGCATATGAGAAGCTGGTGATTATATAAAGAAAGATGAAACTTTTTGAATATCCATCTTCTCTTTCTTCTAGTCTTTTAATAACTAATTTTGTTTTTTCTGGTGTGTTAATCTTTCGCTTGAGTTCAAAATATGCTTTTTTAATTTCATTATTAAAATTCATTTTCTTAAGTTCAAAATCATTGTTGTTCATTTGATTACTAATCTTATCAACTGCTTCACTAGTGTCTTCCAATACTTTGATAGCCTTATTCACTTGATTATAAACAGGACCAGGAATACTGTTTGTATTGAATCCTTCACAAATTAAATCAAAGAAAGAAATTGTATTTGTCCTAATTTTACTATTGAATTTATTTTCATTTGCAGCAGCCCATAAAAAATCCATTGTTGTTTTAAACTTGCGATTTTTATTACTACCTTTCTTAATATCTCCAATCTTTGGCTTGTGGCCATTCTTTTTAGTTAATGCCACAAAGAATAATGGTTTTGGTTTTTTGAAACCATTCTTATTTGCATATTTTAATATTCTGTTATATTCCGTGGTTGTGTTAAAAGGGAATGAACGTTTTGCACTGTCAATTTCTGCTCCGGACAAGACTGATAAAATAGCTATCTTGTTATATAGTTCTTTGTATGATTTGTTCTTTCCGTTACCAAAATTATCCCATAAATAACTGTTTAATAATTGAGATAAATTTACTATTTTTCCGACATTGTTATTAGCGATTTTATTATCAATATCGTAAAGATTCAAAATCAAATTAGTTTTTTTATTGCAACTATCAAGGTTTTTTAGAGGTTTTTTCTCAGATTGAAAATCCGCAAACGGAACAGGAAATAGATTATAATTCTTTTCGGCAGCAGCAACAAGAATATCGTTGTCTGTTAAAAGCATAGAATCTGAATCATAGTCGCATCCACTTAATCTATGTTGAATATTATTATTTATTGCATCAACAACCACTATTTCCTTTGTAAGATTAAAATATTGATTAATCTCTTTTAACTCTTTATTTTCAACTAGTAAAACATTACCCATTGTAATGTGAGGAGCTCTAGAACCGACAATTTTCTTACCATTTTCAAAAAATTGACAATATATTTCTCCATCATTTAATAAAGACGTTGGGCATTCTGGATCAAATTCTTTAATAACATATTTTAAATATTCGTATGGATTTCCAAATAAAGTAGCATATGTCCCATTAACAAGAACTCTTCCGTTATAAATCTTTAACAATAAACTATCCACTACACTATTAAAAATGTGTTTTTTGAATAGGTTAGTGTATTTAATTCTTTCATCAATTTTTATTAATTCGAGACAAATCTTATTCTTAAATGAATAGCTCGAGTAGTTTAGAAACATTTTTTCGAAATCAATGTCATCACTATATTCCGAATCATCATCATAATCATCGTTTTGATTTCCTTTATCTTCACCCTCTAAAAAGAAGCGAATAAATTCGGGAGTATTTTTAATGTCTCTTATGTATTCAATGTATTCAAAATAATACTGAATAAAATTTCTAACATTGTTTTGTTTTAATTGAAGCGAATTAAGAAGCTGATAAGTGGTTTCAACCATTTCACCATCAAAAAATCTAGTAGGTTTGTCTGTTTTAACAACACCAAATTTTGTTTTATCATTGTTGATTTCATCACACCATCTTTTAATGTTCTCTTTAGAGAACCCGCCATTACACATCTTTAAGTATTTAAGACACGATTCACTTGCCACCAAAACAATATCATCTATCGATTTTGCAAAGGTGATACCATTTAATTGATCAATTCTAGTTATATTGTTGTCTTCAAACCACTTTTTAAGGTTTGTATTAAAGGCACAGCACTTAAAGAAACGACTTCTTAATAGCATCATTCCTTTATTTTGCTTATTTATTTTATTAAAAACGCTAACATCAAGTAATCCTTCACCGTCAAAAATATTATTTGTAACATCACATATTGATTCTTCTGCATTAAGCCCACATTTCTTATCATGATATATTTTTATGACATTTTGTTTCTTTAGAGTTACTTTAGCATCTTTAACAAACAAAATATTATATGGATTTAAATCTAATGTTGTAATAATACTACTAAGAGATAAAGATTTATATGCCTCATAAGAAGTTAGGTCTTCAAAACATAAGTCTTTTGCTTCATCTAACCCAGTTTTTGACCATTTTGCCATCATTGGAAATAATTCCTTTTTGATAAACAAGCAACTTCCAGTCTTAGCAGCACCGCTTGAGCGTTTATATCTAACATATTCCTTTCCATTCAAAACAAAACCATTTAGATATAAATGTTTTCTTATTTCCTGGATAGAGACTGTCGTTTTATACTCTTTGTTTGAATGAACTTGTTCTTTCTTTGCATTTATAAAAAGTGGGTATTTAAAAGAAACATTAACAAAAACATCTGAATAGCACTCTTGTCCAAGCTTTTTCAGCGTCAACTTGTTTTTGCTTTCTAAATAATATAAATCAAGGTTAGGCGGAACAATGTCTGAATATTTCTCATTGAATTCATATTCGCTGTTCTTGATTTCTATTGGCTTATTATAGATTGATGAATAATAAAGGTCTGCAGCCTCTATTTCGATAAATCTGATTTGATCCATATGTTTAAGTTTATCATTTATGGATTTAAAACTCATTCATATTTATTAAAAA
>JAEDOI010000063.1 GCA_016302065.1 Bacilli bacterium
AGTATCAGAGGTTTCTTTCCCTAAAATGACATCTACATCAATTATGCCGTTGTATGTATTATGAGAATCATTAATAACAATAAAATAATCAGACCATTCTACAAGATCTTTTTCAAATTCATTAAACTTATCTGGGGAATTTTTGAAACTTTGATGAAGAGTAGAAATGATGAATGGAATATCTAATTGAGATTTGTCATCATGCATTCTATCTATATTTTCGAATTCCAAACATTCAACTATATTTTTTATAAATTGATTAATCAATTCAAACCATCTCCATATTTTGTATTTTAATAAATTATTATATTTATAATGTATACATTTATAAATATATAATAAACTTTTATAAATAATTTGTTTTTTAAAAAAAGAGAGAAATTAATCTCTCTATTTTTTAAATTAATTTAACTTCTAAAATCCTGTAACATCTACATCTTCACTATAAGTTACTATTCCATCTTCCATAGCCATAGCTTCAAATCTCCATGTTTCACCCTTCTTTAAATTGTTACAATTAGCTATTGCGTCTCCCAATTTGTTTCCATCTGCGTCATATACTGGTATTAAAATTTGAATATAATCAACATCCTTTTTATTATTAGTTAATGTTCCAGTGATATAATATGCCCATTCTAATTCATCATATGCACCACCTTCAAGTGATACTGAATAATCTGGAACTTTTTCTTCTTTTTCTTCTAGAATTTTAACTTCAGTTTGTTTTGCTTCTGAATTGTTATTAACCGCTACTTCCTCATTATTACCACTAACACTACCAATACATCCAATAATAAATAATACCAATAAAGCTGTTATTATTTTATGCTTCACAAAGAAATTTCTATTATCCTTTCCACAACTTGGGCAATATTTTGTTCCTTTAGCTATTTGATTTCCACATGCTTTACAATTAACTAATTTACTCATAATTCATATCTCCCCTTAATTATATATTATTTATTTTATAAATCAATTTTTTTCTCTAAATGTTCCAATATAAAATTTACACATGGTAATTGTTTTTCTGATTTAATTGAACTACTCAGCATTAAAATGCCAAGATTCTTGGACAACACACCTAATAGTGCGAGATTAACCAAGCTAACAAGAGCGTTCCGACCTCGTTGGATACCAATAGTTTAAGCTATCAGATTTTCCAAATTTATTGCAGCATTTAAGTCTCTATTATGATTTGTTCCACAAGATGGGCAAGTCCATTTTCTTAGACCTAAGTTTTTAACATCTTTATTTCTATAACCGCATTTAGAACATAGTTGAGAACTTGCATAGTTTGATGGCGCTACTACTATAGTTCTACCATACCATAGTGCCTTATACTCTAACATTCTTCTAAATTCTGACCAACTTGCTTCCGATATTGCTTTAGCAAGTTTGTGGTTTTTAAGCATATTTGAAATTTTTAAATCTTCAATAGCTATCGATTGGTTTTCTCTAATTAGCTTAGTTGAAAATTTTTGTAAAAAGTCCATTCTTTGATTTGCTATTTTTTCATGTAATTTAGCAACCATTATTCTATTTTTGTAATAATTTTTAGAATTGTATTCTTTTCTTGCTAAGTCTTTTTGCAATTTAACAAGTCTTTTTTCAGTTTTTCTAAAGTGTTTAGGATTTTCTTCTTCATACCCATCAGAACAAACAGCGAAAGTTTTTAAACCTACATCTATACCAACTTTTTTATCTAATTTAGGTAATTCTTGAATATCAGTATCACAAAGAATAGATACAAAATATTTATTTGATCGTGTTCTACTAACGGTAACTCTTTTAATATTGCCATTTATAATTCTTGAATTTTCTATTTTAACCAATCCAAGCTTAGGTAATTTAATTCTCTTACCTATTATTTCAATATTGACATTATCTTTAACCTTAACTAATTTAGTGGTGTATGATTGTATTTCATTTTTTTTAGATTTGAATTTAGGCTTACTACCAATTTTCTTATAGTATTTATCATATCCACTAGCTAAGTTTTCAACAGAAGCCTGTAACGCTATACTATCTACTTCTTTAAGCCAATCGTGGTTTTTCTTTAATTTAGCTATATCTTTAATTGAATTAACTTTATTAAAAAACTCACCTTTCCAATTGTTTTCTGGGAAATATCCTTGCTGAACCATTTCTTCAACTATGTTCCAATAGTTATCTTTAGTTCTTTGAACACCTAAAGAATAGTTGAATACAAATCTGCAACTACCAATAGTCTTATTAATTAATTCAGCTTGTTTTTTAGTTGGATATATTCTAAATTTGAATGCTTTTTTTCTTATCACTTATCTCACCTCACTTTACTTGTTGATTTTGAATGTAATTTCTAATCTGTTCTTCTGAGTTTTCAGATATAGTAGCTACAAAATAGCTTGGGTTCCATAGGTTTCAGCCCCATAAATACCTTTTTATTTCAGAGTGTTTCAACAATAGTAATTTTGCTGACGTACCTTTATTATTCCTCATTCCTATTATTTACTACTGATTATATCATACTACTTTTGTTGACTATCGTCAAGTACTATCCATCTCTCACTTTAGAAGATGGAAGAATTTCATACATTAAAATTAAATTATTTTTAACTAAATAATCATAATATTTGTTTCTCATTTTTTCACCTCACAATGTATTTAATCTATGATTAACTAGAATGGCTCTAGATCACTTTAATTATTTTAAATGTAAATTTTTATTAATTAAATTTTAATTAATCTGAGTCCATTCTAGATTATTTTCTAAATTTTCTAATTTAATAAATCTCTTGAAGCATCAGTTATTATTCCATTAAAATCAACATATAATAAATAATTATTTGGTTGGCCATAAAAATTTCTTTCAAATATATTTAATTCATAATCCTTTTGTTCTTTTCTTAATTTTATACTAACAATATAATATTCACCTTTACAATTTTTATTTAAATAATTTTCCACTATATTCTTAACTATTATTTCATTAATCATCAATATTATCCCCTTTTCATTTTATTTATATTATATATTATTTATTGAATTTTGTAAATAGTAATTTAAATATTGAAGAGGAAATTAATCCTCTTCATATACTTCATTAATATATTCATTCCAATATTCCATTTGATTGTTTTTAAATTTTTCAATATATTTATAAGCTTCAACTATTTGATTTAAACTATCTATGAATTCTTCTAAATCTCTATAAAACATTTCTTCATGTGTTTCTATTTCTTCTATAGCCTCGTCATCAGAACCGTCCATATCCCAATCATATTCATATTCAAAACATTCAATTAAATATCTAATTTTATCTTCATTATTTTTACCAAGCATATATGGTAAATTTCCATTTCCACTTAATAATGTGTTGCAATCTATTTGAAATGAACTTGTTCTGCCAATATAATGAATTGAACAATAATTTCCATTTAAATATTCTTCAAAATTTTCAAATTCTTGTCTACAAAATTCTTCAAATCTATATTGTTCATCAGTATTTAAATTATTAGCTATTTCATATAATTTAACATTTGTA
>JAEDOI010000064.1 GCA_016302065.1 Bacilli bacterium
TTTCTATATAAGTTTTAGAAGTTTGAAAACATACTTAATGTAAATCCTATAATAGGATGACTAAATCAAAAACTTCCCTTGGAAAAACTCGCAATTTACTTGAATTTTCGCTTGGAAAAACTCATAATATACATATAAGTTCCCTTGGAAAAACTCATAAAAGGAGAATAACATGGATTTTGAAAGAAAAATTATTAGTGAATTTAAGTTGTGGAAAGAAAATTTAAAGAATAAAAGAAAAGCTTTAGTAATTAAAGGATTAAGACAAATTGGGAAAACATATATAGTAAAAAAATTTGCTAAAGAGAATTATGATAATGTTATATTGATTGATTTTAAAAAAGAACCAAGCATGAAAAAATGCTTTGATAGTGATCTAAATGTTGATGAGTTAATTATAAATATCTCTGCAAATAAACCAGGTGTATTTTTTATTCCATATAAGACTGTCCTTATTTTTGATGAAATTCAAGAATGTTCAGCCGCAAGAGCATCAATAAAGTCATTTATGGAAGATGGTCGATTTGATATTATTGCAACAGGTTCTCTTCTTGGAATTAAAGGATACAATTCAAAATATGCAGGTGGAGTGTCAGTTGGATTTGAACATACAATTTATATGAAAGGTATGGATTTCGAGGAATTCTTATGGGCTAGAGGCATTTCTAAAGAAATTGTTTATCATGTTAAAGAATGCTTTAAAAATAAAATTAGAGTAAGTGAGGCGTTACATCAAGCATTTACAAGGTATTTTAAAGAATATATATGTGTAGGTGGTCTTCCTGAAGTTGTTAAAACTTTCATTGATACAAAGGATATGAATCAAGTTAGAATTGAGCAAAAAGACTTAATAGAGGAATATAAAGATGATTTTGCTAAACATTTAGATGAAAATGAACAAGAAAAAGTAGATAAAACATTACTTGCTCAAATAAATAGAGTATTTGATTCGCTACCTTCTCAACTTGCAAAAGAAAATAAAAAATTTATGATATCAAAAATTGATAAAAGAGGCAGTTTAGAGAAGTATTATTCAGCAATTCAGTGGCTTGTTGATTATGGATTGGTTGATCGTTGTTATAATTTATCTATGTTAGAATTACCATTAGAAGGCAATAAAAAACAAGAAGTTTTTAAACTCTTTTTTACAGATACTGGGCTACTAATTGCATCTTTAGATGAAGGTACATCAGGACGTATCTTAAAAGGTGATTTAGGTATATATAAAGGTGCAATTTATGAGCAGTCGTTTGCTGATGCTTATTTAAAAAATAATAAGAAATTATTCTATTTTTCTAAAGATAGTGGTTTAGAAATAGATTTTATAACTGAAAATGTAGATGGAGTTATACTTTTAGAGGTTAAAGCAAAAGATGGTCGTACAAAAGCAGCTTTAGAGGTATTAAATAATAAAGAAAAATATCAAGATGTAAATAAATTAATAAGATTGAAGGATAGTAATGTTGGTGTTTCAAATAACATAGAGACTTATCCTACATATATGTCTTTTTTAATTCCTTGATTCTAATAGATTATAATTGTAAAAAATAAGTTCTTGTTATAAAAAAATAAAAGTGAAAAATATAACTTCTATTGAATAATTTCTAATATTAGTACATGTAAAAACTTAGTTTAAATCACAAAGGACAAGTATTAATAAATAAAAAGAAATTTTAAATGTATTAAAAATAAAAGAGAAGTAATATGCTAAATTATTAAAAACAATAATAGTGTTAAAATTTATCGAAATCATTAAATCATTGATAATAAAAGATTGAAGAATAATAAAACCAATTATAGATTTAATAATAAGAGAATCTTAAATAATTGTTATACTAACAAATACTCAAATAAATAAAATATATACATAAATATTTAATGATATTTATAAAAGTGCTAAAAAGGTGCAATTAATATTCCAAAATTTATTTACAAAAGGTGCAATTAATTATAAATATTAGTTATTTTATAGTCATAAAGACTTTAAAATAATAAATAACATAGAATATCTTTTTGGTAAGAATTTATTTATTTTATTTTGACTATAATTTCTAGCTTTTATGTTAGTCTATTTCTTTAATTCATTTAGTTAATCCTAATTTTGTCCAAATTTACTATAAATTAATATATTTATAAATTTAAGTGTATTTATTAAAATATAAATACTAGAGGATATTGAATATGAAAAAGAATGTTTTAAGATTAACTATTTTATGTGCTACGTTATCTTTACCTTTATTTACTACAACAAGTTGTTTAACAGAAGGTATAACAGAAGATATAATTAATGTAAATTTTGAATATCAAAAGAAAGATGGAGAAATAACAATTCTAAATTACATAGGAAGTTATAATGATGTAGAAGTACCTTCTACCATTGAAGGAAAGAATGTTACATCAATTGATGTAAATGCTTTTAAAAACAATATGAATTTAACAAGTGTTAAATTCAATAGAAATCTTACTTCAATTCCTACTGGTTTACTTGAAGGACAAGAAAACATTAAGACATTAGGTATATTTATTGGTATTAATACTACTTTAAGAGAGCTATATAATGTAACTGATCAATCTAAATTACCTACTTCTTTAGAAAATATTGAATATAGTTATATAAACAATGATTCTAATGATTGGAGTAGTTTCTTTAAAGGTGTTAGTAGAGCTTATAATTTTAAAATTCCTAGTAATGGTAGTGAATTTCTTCCTTCTTTTGAAGGGTGTACGAATATTAAAACTTTGGATTATCCAGAATCTTATAAGTTTATTAGGAATTACGGATTTTCTTGTTGTTCTTCTTTAACTTCAATAATTATCCCAGAAAGTGTAACAAGTATTAGTAAAAAGGCATTTTTTAAATGTTCTTCATTAACTTCAATTACAATTCCAGATGGTGTAACAAGCATAGGCGACGATGCATTTGCTTATTGTTCTTCCTTAACATCAATTACAATTCCAGATGGTGTAGAAAATATAGGTTATTATGCATTTTCTAGTTGTTCATCTTTAACTTCAATTACAATTCCAGATGGTGTAAAAAGTATAGAATCTGGCACGTTCTGTGATTGTTCTTCTTTAACTTCAATTACAATTCCTGATGGTGTAACAAGTATTGGCTATGAAGCATTTGAAGGTTGTTCATCTTTAACTTCAATTACAATTCCAGATAGTGTAGAAAATATAGGTTATTATGCATTTTCTCATTGTTCTTCTTTAACTTCAATTACAATTCCAGATGGTGTAGAAAATATAGGTTATTATGCATTTTCTCATTGTTCTTCTTTAACTTCAATCACAATTCCAGATGGTGTAACAAGTATATATTCTGGCACGTTCTGTGATTGTTCTTCTTTAACTTCAATCACAATTCCAGATGGTGTAACAAGTATTGGCCATGAAGCATTTGAAGGTTGTTCATCTTTAACTTCAATCACAATTCCAGATGGTGTAGAAAATATAGGTCATTATGCATTTTCTCATTGTTCTTCTTTAACTTCAATCACAATTCCAGATGGTGT
>JAEDOI010000065.1 GCA_016302065.1 Bacilli bacterium
CTTTCATAATTATTATAGACTCATCAATTTTTTCAGTTTTTTCTTTATCAATATACTTAATTTCATATGGATTATTAGATAACTCAAGATTGTCTATAAATACTGTTCCCCTACTATTACTTCTAAAATAAAATTCAAAACTAACAATAGAATCTAATAAATTATCATTCGAATAATGAAGCTCTTCACTACCTAACAAATATTTTTTTAAATTTATCGTATAGCGTTTAAAACTATTTTCTAATATCACAAATTGTTTAATTTCATCTTTTATCACTATAGGAAATTTAATAATCGATCCATTTATGTGAGTTAATATTCCATGAAACTCAATATTTTCATTTCCTAGCACATCAACAAGTAAATAATTATAATCCTTTAAATAATGTTTTAAGCCTGCAAATCCTATATTAATTTTCAAACTTGAATAATTATAATTAATATTTCTTATTGGATTTAATTTAAATCTAATCGCAGCTTTCCCCTCGGTTTTAATACGTTTTGATAAGGAAATATTACATTTTTTCGAATCTATCAATGTACCTTTTTCAAAAAATGGCCTATAAAATCCCCCAGCTACTTCATAACCAAAATTATTTTCTCTTATTCCTAAATAATCACAACTTAATATAATTTGATTCATTAAATATTTATGATTAATTGCTTCATAGTTACTTCTTTGAGGTAGCAAAGGCAAACCATCTATTGTTTTACAATTACAATAAATTGAATATTGACTAAAAGCATAAGTAAAACATGTAGGATTTAATACGTTTTTATTACTTAATTCAATTACTCTATCATTTTTTACAATCGCTTTAGCAACTTTATAACCATCTTCATTTCCAATGGTAAACCCATCAAAATATGTGCCAATATCTAATTTTTCCTCTGAATTTATTAGTAAGTATAATTTATTATCTTTTTCATAAAAAGAAGAAATAAATGGGAAATGATATTGTTTTTTTGTTTTTGAGTTTAATATTGTATCAACAATTCTTAGAGAAATTTCTTCCTTATTTATTGGATGTATTGGATGAAAATATAGGTCAATCGTATCTTCTTTTAACCATCGACTGTCTATATCATAGATAGGAATTAAATAGGTGTTTTCAATATCGATTTGGACTTTTAACATAGCTTCATTAATATAAAAATAACCATACCCATCACCATAATCGTAATATTCATCGCTTATAGAAACTAAATAAAAAGGCATATTTTTGTCGTTAAATAATTTTCTATAACTATTAATTAAAAGCGAAAGCAAATAATAGAAATTTTCGCCTCTATAAAAATCATAGGCAGAATTCTCACCTTGATAATAAATTACACCGGCAAATTTTAAATCTTTAAAAGGATAAACTTTTTCGTTATATAACCCAGACATTTGAGTATAGTTAGCAAATTTAAAAGTATTGAAGTTTTTTCTAGGTTTTTCAATAAATTTCCCAGTATCTTTTAAAAACTTCAATACTTTTTCATCATGTAATATTTCTTCTCTACAAATAAAAGCATCAATTGATACTCCTCCTATTGCATTAATGATTCCAGCAACAGGATAATTAACTTTTTTGCTTAAATTTACAAGAGTTTCTATTGTTAGTCCTGAATAATCTAAACAATTTGATGAACTTATTCTCTCAAACTTAAATTTTTCATCAATGTCTTCCATTTCCATGAATGGCCTCAATATATTGCCTTCACTATCATATTTTGCCTCATTAATTTGAAGTGCAAAAACCATATGTTTTTCCACTTCTTTTTTATAATATTCACTTTTTTCTAATGCTCTTAGGCCATAGGACATGTTTGATTGTCCCATAAAAAGATAAACATCACCAAAAAATATTCCTTCTTGAATCAATTCTTCTTTTTCATTCTTAATAACTAATTTATATGAATTATAACTTCCTTTTGGTGCATTAAAAGTTAGCTTATAGTGATGCCTAACTAGTTCATAAATTGTTTGACATTGGATTTTAATATCTTCTTTTTCATTATATAGGAAACTATCCAATATTTTAAAGTCACTAAAACAATCAATAGTAAATTGACTATTTTGCTGTAAAACAGTGTTGTTTCCTATATAATTTCTAAGTTTCATTCTTTATTTTTTTCTTTTTTTATTAACTATTGCGATTAATCCACCAGCTAATGCGAGTGTTGAAATAATAGCACTTGTTGCAATAATTGATCCTCCACAACCTTTCTTTTCTGGAGTTGGTTCTGGTTCAGGTTTTGGATCTGGTGTATTATCTACAATTTTAATAGTAACAATTGCCTCTCCTCCAGTTGTTATAACTGTAACGCTCTTTGTTCCGGCCCCTATTGCATTAACACCATCAACAGAAATAGTTATTTTGTTTCCTTCAACACTATAATATTTAGATAATAATGTCTTATCACCATACTTAATATCAGTTACTTGTTGCCCTTTAAAATCTCCTTCAATTACGATTTCTTTTCCTATTTCACCTTCAATAAGAGATTCATTAATTACTGGTGTATTATCTACCTCTTCTCCACCCTCATCTGGAACATATGGTTCAGTATCTAAATTAGTTAATGAGAAATTATCATAATAACCTTTGTTAACACATGAATTGATTGAGACCATTCCATAAACATTAGCAGAAGCTTGAGTTAATTTAGTTTCAAATTGCTTTTCATTATTGATATACCATGTAAATGTTGTTCCATTAACTTCCTTTCCAGAATTATTTAGCATTTTTGAAGTAATAGCAGTTAATTTGAACTGGTACCATGTATTTTTAGTCATTGTATAAGAAGGTGCGTCTTCATCATCAAGATCTGTAAATGAAGTTCCAACACTTCTATAAGCATCATATTTACAAGAATCACCAGCACCATTCCAGTGAACAGTTGTTAAAACATTATCAACACCATTATATCTTCCATCAATTGGTTTTCTAGAAGAGATTCCTGTCCAAGTATTGTCTGACTCATGTCCTATATAAAGAAAATCGTATGTTAATTCAAAATCTTTAACCATTAAATCTTTAACGGTCAAATATGAAAACGATTCAAATGTTGTATAAGTATCTAAATATAAACATTTATTTTTTGGATTAGTAGGGTCAATTTCAATTGAAAACTTTTCATTATTACATGCATTATCATCAAATGTTCCATCTTTTCTAAACCAAGCATTTGTCCAGTTAACACTAAGATCAGTAAAATCTCCACCCTGTGATTTTGGTTTATATTGCTCAAAATCATCAAAAAAGTCAGGCGTATCATCATTTGTTGTTAATCCGCTTTTTAACATACTTTTTTGACTTGATAATTTCGTTACATTGTTAGTTGATAAACCCATACCAACTAGTATAGAAGTACTAATTAATAATGTAACACCAATTGATTTTTTCATATTTTTCTCCTTTGTTATTTATAATTTGTTAATTCAAACAATATTCCTTGAGCAGGCTCAAGAGTAATTGTTGCTTGTTCACCTTTAAAAGTAGA
>JAEDOI010000006.1 GCA_016302065.1 Bacilli bacterium
ATATGTAGAAATATAAATATTTCAATTTTCTTTTTATAGAGATTAAAAACTATTAAAACTATTTCTTCAATAAAGAGTTTTTCTCTATTACTTTTGCTTTTAATCCTTCTGGAACTTCTTCGTAATCTTCAAATTGTCTATTGAAGAATCCACTACCTTGGGTTAAAGCTTTTAATTTTGTAACATAATCAAGAGATTCGCTTTCAGGAATTAAGGCAATAATAGAACTAGAATCTTCTTTATCTATAACATCTTGAACTTTCGCTCTTCTACTATTTAAATCACTTAAAACATCGCCTAAATATTTATTTTCAACATTAATTGTTATTCTTAATATTGGCTCTAAAATAGTTGGACTACATTTCATATATGCTTCTTTAAATGATAAAATTGCAGCCATCTTAAATGCTAACTCATTGCTATCAACTGGATGATATTTTCCATCAGTTAATGTAGCTTTAACTCCGATTACTGGGAAGCCAGCAAGTAAACCTTGTTGTAAAGCTTCAAAGAAACCTTTTTCTACGGCTGGGAAATAATTTTTAGGAACACTTCCACCAAAAATTTCTTCAGTAAATTCAGATTCTTTTGCTGGAGCAAATTTCATATCAACTACACCATAGAATCCACTACCACCAGATTGTTTAATATATTTTCCAACAGCACTTGCTTCTTTTCTTATTGTTTCTCTATAACAAATCTTTGGTTCGCTTGTTTGCAATTCAAGATTATATGTATTTTTAATCTTATCTAAAACAAATTGTAAATGAGAATCACTCATTCCACCAAGCAATAATTGTTTTGTTTCTACATTTCTCTTAACTTCAAGAGTTGGATCTTCTTTTCTTAATTTAGCAAGGATTGGGCTAAGTTTTTCTTCATCTTTTTTATCTTTAACTCCGATTGCTTTAAAACAAACTGCAGTAGGGAATTTAATTTGCTTATAAAGAATGTAATTATTTTTATCACATAAAGTATATGTTGTATTTATATCTTCAACTTTTGAAATAGCTACAATATCCCCAGCAATTGCTTCAGTTACATTAATTTGTTGTTTTCCACAAAGTGTAAATAATGAAGAAATTTTAAATGAATTTTTCGTTTGAGGACAATATACTTCATCACCAAGATGTAAGACACCACTATCTACTTTTAAAATGTTAATTGACCCTAAATATGGATCAACAAGTGTTTTAATTACATATGCACTAAATGGTTCTTCATTTAAGGTTTTTCTTGTAATTTCATTTCCATTTTCGTCTTCACCAACATAAGGTTTTAAATCGGTAGGACATGGTAAATAATCAATAAACATACTAAGTAATGTATGTAAACCAATATTATTTTGAGCACTACCAAACACTACTGGAACTAATTCTCCATTTAAAACACCAGCTCTTAACCCAGCATGAATTTCTTCGTTAGTTAATGGTTCACCACTAAAGAATTTATCTAATAATTCATCATTTGTTAAAGCAACTGCTTCACAAAGAGTGTTATGTAATTCAAAAACTTTTAATTTTTTATCTTCATAAATTTCATCATCTACACACTCTTTACCATTGTATTTTCTAGCTTTTAAGTCAACAACATTAACAAAACCATCAAAGTTATCATTATGTCCTAAAGGCATTGTAAATGGTACACAAATCTTACCAAAATGAGATCTTAAATCAGATAAAATATCTTCGTAATCTGGATTTCCTTTATCCATCTTATTTACATAAATAATTGTAGGAATGCCTCTTTTTCTTAAATTATTAAAATGTTTAACTGTTCCGACTTGGACTTTACTTAAAGCATCAACTACAAGTACGGCGCCTTTAATTGAATTTGTAATAGAAATGACTTCCCAAATAAAATCATCATTTCCAGGAATATCTAATAAGTTAACTTTATTTTCTTTTACAAATAAAGGAACTATCGAAGTAGAAACAGAACACAATCTTGCTTTTTCCTCTTTTAAATAATCACTAACTGTATTCTTTTTCTCAATAGTTCCTTTTTCTGTATTATTTACTATTGAATATAAGGACTCAACCAAAGTAGTCTTACCACTTCCTTGGTGTCCCAATACCGCAATATTTCGAATGTTTTTTGACTCTAAGGCCATATAATTATCCTCCTATGTAAGCGCTTACATTTTATATATTAGCATTGAAACCCCGCTATTTCAATTAAAGAAATTAATTTTATTTTTAATGTTTTTAGCTGCTTAAAAATATTTTAATTTACTATTTTAAAAGTTTTTTTCTTTGCTATAATGAAATTATTAGGAGATATACCAAAATGAAAAACAAAATAATTTATGTTTCTGGTCTTCTTAATTTTGAGACCATTCTAAATGTTGATTCATTTCCTGTAAACTACTATCCTACTGAATACCCTTTCTATGGTGTTAATAACGGGGTAGGTGGAACAGCATTCAACATTTCAAAAGCTTTAAGAACTTTGGGAGATAAAGTAATCTTATCAAGCCATGTCGGTGAAGACTTAATCGGAAAAACTATTGTTAATGAATTAAAGAAAAACAAAATTACTGAAACAAGTATTTATCACGATTTAGATCAAACACCATCCCAAGTTGTTTTAGTTGATAGAGATTTTAATACTCAAACCTACACCGATTTAAAAAGTGTTCAAAATGCTGTATCAAATTTCGAAATCGAAAAAGAAAAAATTGAAAAATCTGATTTAGTTGTCTTATGTAATTCAAATTTCAATAGACCTCTCTTAAGAGAAGCTAAAAAATTAAACAAAAAAATCGCTACTGATGTCCATATTATTGGAAACGTTGATGATGAATTCAACAAAGAATTTATGGAATATAGCGATATTTTATTTTTAAGTTCAAAGGGTATCCATGAATTAAATTATGAAGAATTTCTTCTAGATATATATAATACTTATCATAATGAATTAATTGTTCTTGGTGAAGGAAGAGAAGGAGCAATGATTCTTGATTCAAAAAAGAAAACAATTTATCACATCGATGCTGTAACTGTTAGAGATATTGTTAATACAGTTGGAAGTAGAGACGCTCTTTTTAGTGCTTTCTTACATTACTATTTAAAGGGAATAGATTCATTAGAAGCTTTAAAACTTGCTGAATTATTTACAAGTTATAAGATTGGCGAAAACGGTGGAGCTAATGGCTTTGCAAAAGAAAAAGAAATAAAAGAGCTTAAAAAAATAGTCGAATTTGACGAGTATTTATTAAAAAGATTCTAACATTAACAAAAAGGTTAGGATAAATTCCTAACCTTTTTTAATTAACTATTTTTTTGAATTTAATAAATCTAATGCTTTATTAAATAAATTATATTCAAAATCTTTATTTAATGAAGTGGATTTTTTATAAGTTTTTTCAAACTTATCTTTACAAACTTTGACTTCACTGTCACTTCCTTCAATTAAGCCAATAACAAGAAGATAAACTTTATAAGTCTCTAATGAGGTCATTTTATAAATATAAGTTCTAATATCAGGTTGAATATTTTTAAATTGAGTTTTATATTCTTCGTCTAAGACACCATTTCTCTCAAGAATATCAATATATATTTTTTGGGTTGAATATAATTTAAATGAACTTTTAGATATCTTTTTTGGGTTTTCTAATATTAAATCAAGTAATCTTCTTGCTTCAACATAATCTTCTTTTTCAATTAATTCATATATTTTTAACATATTATATTGAGCAGTATAATCGGTAATTTCTTCAAATGGAACAATGTCTGGTTTTTCTTCTCCTAATAGGATTGAAGCATTATAACTTAAAAATTTATTGTAAGCTTCTGTATTTATTTTCTTAGAAAATAAAACAATTCTATATCCATCAGTTGTTGAATCAATATGTAATGGAACATAATTATATAAAGCAAACATAAATCCAATTGTAACAATAATTACAGTTGCAAATTTAACACTTAATAAAAGATCTCCACTATTATTTTTTGATGATGAATCAATTAAATTTAATACTAAATAAAATGCGCTAGCCTCTAATACAAAGAATAAAAATGGTAAAAGGACACTTGGCATTGGATTTGCATTGTCTCTTTTTGGAGCAACAATTGTTTCTCCAGTTAAACCATCACAACTTTTAAATAATTTTACTTTCTTTTTAATTTGACCATTTTCCTTTGCTTTAAATACACAAAAACCAAAAATATTACAAGAAAGTATAGTATATCCTCCAATTAATGCTCCTAAGCAATGAAATACTTCAACAAATATTCCGTTAATTAAGATTCCAGCTAGAGAACAAAGTAAAATGAATACAAATCCTAATCCACTATTATTATTAATATAAGAGATTGAAGATAATCCTCCTGCAGGCATTAAAACGGTAGTACCAATAACTATAGCAATGACAAGCATTCCTATGTAAACAACAATACTAATTAAATCTTCTTTTGACATGTTTTCCCCTTTCTAATCACAAAACGTGTATTAGAAATAATACGTGTTTATAATAACATTTATTTTTTATATTTTAAACTTGAAATATAACTTTTAGTTATATTTAACACTATATCCTCACTTAAAAAAGTAGCTATTTTCTCAACTATTTCTTCTTGTGTATTATTTTCGTTTTCAAATAAATAAAGTACATAATCAGTTAAACATTTAGAAATAAAAACCGATTCTTCTTTTTTTTGAGAAATGTTTAACTTATATTTTTTTAAATATAAAATCATCGTTTTATAAAGATTTGAATATATAAATTCATTTAAAATATCTTTTGCATTACTATGTGAAACTTCTCTATTAAATTCTTCATTTTTAAATAAATAATTAACAGTTTCTTGAACTATGTCTTCATATTTAACGCTTTTATATTCAATTGAATCATCAAAATAAAAAGATAAAATTACATCATAAATGTTCTTATAATGATAGTAAAAGGTCTGTCTTTTTATTTTTAAATTTTTACAAATCATATTGATATCTATTTCATCAATACTTTTGCTTTCAAGAAGTTTTAAAAACTTTTCTTGTATTAATTTTTCCGTCTTTTTCTTAACCATTTTTTATATCCTTTACAAAAAAAACAATATGATTTCCCGCTTATTTATTCACTTCTTAAAGCATTAACTGGATCTTTTTTAGCAGCAATTCTAGATGGGAAGAATCCACTAATTAAAGTTAATAAAATAGAAATTGTTATAAGTATTAAACAATGATAAATACTTAAATTAGCAATATTACTTAAGTTATATTCAGGGAACACTCTATTAAGAATAAAATTAATTGGGAAACATACTAAATATGAGAAAACGCAACCAATTAAACCACTAATAAATCCAATAATACTTGCTTCAGCTTCAAATAATATACCGACATCTTTAGTTCTAGCACCAATTGCTCTTAATACACCAATTTCCTTTGTTCTTTCAATAACCGAATTATATGTAATAATACCAGTCATAACACAACTAACAACTAAAGAAATAGAAGCAAATACAACTAAAACAATAGAGATAACGTTAATCATTTCTCCTAAACTATCAGTTAAAGCACCAACATAATCTGTATAATAAATTTGTTCGCTCTTATTTGCTGCATGATATGGGTCATTTGGATTAATCTCATTATATGTATCAAAAGCAACTAGTAATTCTTCTTTACTTGTTAAATCACGTGGGAAAATAATAACATTATCTATTTGGCTATAATTATTCATATAAGCTACCAAACCAACGATGTAACTAAAGAATTCTTCATCAGTTTCACTTTTAAATGCATCAGAAAGATATAATAATAAAGTTTTTTCTTTCATTCCTTCTTTCTTTAATCTTTCAGGAACTAAATCCAATCCCTCATATAAGCCATAATATAAAAATGTTTTAGTATTAATAGTCTTTTTTTCATAAGGAGAGAAAAAGGTTAAATTATTATCAACAATAGCATTAACTTCATTTATAAAATTATTAGTTATACTATTGTCGCTCATATTAGTAAATTTTTGAATTAATTCACTATATAAATTTAGCTTGTTCTTTCCCTTATTAAAAGAAATAAGATTCATATAATTCTTTGCTAATTTGCCTTCTATGTTTTGAGCTACAAGTTCATATTGTAAACTTGGTAAATAACATAAACCAGTTGACATAGTAGCAAGAGTAGTGTTCTTGCTTGGTCTTAAAATACCAACTATTTCACACTCAATTCCTTTTGTAGCATCATTATATAAAGCGGATGTAGAATTAGATTTATAATATACTTTACTTGTAGAACTCTCACTTACACCTTCATCTTTAGGATTGTATGAAATTTCATCATAATAGTCATCTGAACAATAAACCTTATACTTTTTTCCTAAAATTTCATTCCAACTAATTGGTTTTACTTTTTTACTTGAAGAAGCATCACTAACATCTTCTTCTTTATCGACATTATTATAAAATCCTAAATTTTTTAAATTGGAAAAATTAATAGCATTTGTATTAGAAACAACCAAAACTAATTCATTATTCTTCTCAGGATATTTTCCTGCGATTACATCATATGTTTGAAGAATATATTTTTCTTGGCCATGAAGTTGATGAAAAACTTGTGTTGGTAAGCCAGTAACATTTCCAATTGCTGAATTAATTGTTCCAGTATTTTGACTAGTAGATACTAATCCAATATATCCACTATTACTATTATCTAAACTAGCAGGATATTCTGTTGATAAATGGTATCTATAATTGCTTGGATAATTAATTAAATAATCATTAATCAATTTATCTTCATCTCTTAATTTATTTAAGTATCTAAAATACTTTTCAGTAAAATTATTATAAGTAATTTCCATGTTTTTTTCGTTATTCATACTAACATAAGGATAAATTTCTTCATCTTTTGGATATCTTGTTGGTTGATTATAAAATGATGGATCTAAAGATGTATATCTAACATTATAAGCTTTTACTGTAATAGGAAGTGTAGCAGCAGTTTGTGTTTCTACTCTTCCAACATATTCAGTAAATCCATTTTGCATAGCAAGAACTAACGCAACACCAATAATACCAAAAGAAGCAGCAACTGAAGTTAAGATTGTTCGTGTTTTCTTTGTCCTTAAATTTTTTAAAGATAACGAAACAGCCGTAAAGAAAGACATTGAAGTTTTCTCTTTTTTTGTATTTTTCTTTATCTTTTTCTTCTCTTCTTTATTTTTTTCATCAATAAGAATTAATTTTCCAATATTATTTTCCTCAATTACTTTTCTTTCCTCTTCTTTTTTTGCTTCTTTTTCACCATCTTTAGAATCAGAAAGAACTTCACCATCCTTAAAAGTAATAATTCTATCACTATATTGTTCAGCAAGTTTTTCATTATGAGTAACCATAATAACAAGTTTTTCTTGGCTTATTTCTTTTAAAATATCCATAACTTGAACGCTTGTTTTACTATCAAGAGCACCAGTTGGTTCATCAGCTAAAATAATTTCAGGATCGTTTACTAAAGATCTAGCAATTGCTACTCTTTGCATCTGACCTCCACTTAATTGATTAGGTTTTTTATTATAAAGACCTTCTAAACCAACTTTATCAAGAGCTTTTTTTGCTCTTTCAACTCTTTCTTTTTTATTTAAACCAGCTAAAGTTAAACTTAAAATAACATTATCAAGGATTGATAAATGTGAAATTAAATTATAGTTTTGAAAAACAAAACCAATACGTTTATTACGATAATTATCCCAATCTTTATCTGTAAAAAGTTTAGTAGATTTATTATTAATTAAAATATCTCCACTTGTATATCTATCAAGTCCACCAATAATATTAAGAGTTGTTGTTTTACCACAACCAGAAGGACCTAAAATTGAACAAAATTGATTTTTAGGAAAAAATAAGTTTATGTTATTTAATGCACGAAATGGCTTTTTATCAATATAATAATCTTTGCAAATATTTTTTAATTCTAACATACATCACTCCTTTCTAATCAACTTATTAAATTATAATTCTATTTTATAACATTAAAAATAAAATTTTGACACTATCAAAACTTTATTTCTTTCTTTTTTCTTTAAAAAAATCTTGTATTATTTTTTTACAATCTTCTTCTAAAATTCCACCATCAACAAGACAAGAAGAATTTTCTACTTTAAAAGCATGAATTCTACTTAATACAGCACCTGTATTTGGTTCGTATGCCCCAAAAACAATACGTTTAATTCTAGATTGAATAATTGCGCTACTACACATTAAACATGGCTCAAGAGTAACATATAAAGTTAAGTCGTTAAGCCTCCAATCTCCTAATTTTTTACTCGCTTTTTTTATGCACAAAATTTCAGCATGACCACAAACATCATGCAGTTTCTCTTTTTTATTATATGCTTTTGCTATGATTTTATTATTTTGATCAACCAAAACACAACCAACTGGAACTTCTCCAATTTTATATGCTTTCTTTGCCTCTTTTAAGGCTACTTCCATAAAATAGATATCGTTTTTCATAAAATAAAACCACCGCACAATTATAACATTTCTTAAGGCTGCTATGTTCCCATCCTGACCTGGTTCGAAAGTATAAATCGCGATGGCTTTATTATTATATCATTTATAAATACTTATTGCACTAAAACAAAAAAGATAACGATATTTATTTTAAATTATAAAAAATGTTTATTTAAAAAAAGAGGTGGGATTTCATATGGTTTTTTATCTCACCTCTAATTATTAGTTATTTTTTAGGTTTTAAAATTTTAATTCCACCCATGTATTTCTGTAATACTTCAGGAACTAAAACACTACCATCTTCTTGTTGATATTGTTCTAATATTGCTGGAAAAACACGACTTGTAGCAAGTCCGCTTCCATTTAATGTATGCATAAAATGCATCTTACCATCTTTATCTTTATATCTCATCTTGCCTCTTCTTGCTTGATAATCTCTTGCATTTGAAACAGAACTAACTTCTTTATAAATTCCAAGTGATGGAAGATAAACTTCAATATCATAAGTTCTCGCCATTGAATGAGAACAATCTCCAGCAGCTAATTTTGAAATTCTAAAGTGAAGTCCTAAACCTTCCATTAATGCTTTTGCTTTATTAACCAATTCTTCAAAAGCTTTGTCAGATTCATCTTCCTTTGTATATTCAACCATTTCAACTTTATTAAATTGATATCCTCTAATCATACCTCTTTCTTCACTTCTATATGCACCAGCTTCTTTTCTGTAACATGGTGAATAAGCAAAGAATTTCTTTGGCAACTCATCTTCACTTAAAATTTCATTTCTATAATAATTAACTAAAGCAGTTTCAGCTGTTGGTAATAAAAACTTAAATGGTTCAACATCTTTTAAAACAAAGACATCTTGTTCAAACTTAGGAAATTGTCCAGCTGTAAATCCTGATTCATAATTTAATAAATGAGGTACAAGCATCATTTCAAAACCATCTTTAATATGTGTATCAATAAAATAGTTAAGTAATGCCCACTCAAGTCTAGCACCTAAATTAGTATAAAACCATTCACCATGTCCGCCTACCTTAGCACCTCTTTCATAATCAATCAATCCAATGCTTTCAGCTAAATCGACGTGGGATTTAATAGGGAATTTGAAATTTGGTTTGTCCAAATTGTAATAAATAGGTGTATTGTTTTCTTTTCCGCCACCAACAAGATCTTTATCAGGAAGATTAGGTAAAGCATTAACAACATTATTAATTTGATCAGTTAAAGTTTTTAATTTTTCTTCAGCTATTTTATTTTCATTTGCTAATTTTTTAACAGTAGCAAAAATGCTTGCTACATCTCCACCTTCTTTTTTAACCATTGGAACAGATTTTGAAAGTTTATTTTGTTTTGCTTGATTTTCTTCAACCTTTTTTTGAAGATTTCTTTTTTCAATAACCATTGAACATAAACCATCAATGTCTGCTTCATATAATTTCTTTTTTAAAGCTTCTTTTACATACTCTTTGTTTTCTAAAATAAAATTAATATCAATCATCTTTTTTTACCTCTTCTATTGACTCATATATTTTAATTAATTCTTTTCCATATGTTAATATGGAAAATTGATTTGCATATTCTTTTGCTTGTTCTTTAAGTGAAGGCAACTCATTATTTAAATATTTTTTAATACCTATAATAAGAGAAGAAATATCATTATATACATATCCATTCACTTTATCTTTTACAATATCTTCAAATACACTTCCTTGAAGAGCAAATATTTGCGTATTACTAACCATTGATTCCATTATTTCAATTACATTTGAAAAATAGGAATTAACACTAATAAAAATGTCAGAATTATATAGTAATGAATTATAAACATCTTCTTCAAAAATAGGCAAATAATATACGTTTTTCCAGTTCTTTTTTATTTTTTTAGTTTTCTTATTATATATTTTTTTGTTATAAATTTTTGCTAAAACAATAAATTTAATATTAGGAAAATTTTTAGATATTGCCATTATTCTTTCTAATGCACTTTCATCATCTTCCCTAATTAATGAAGTAGCTAATAACGAATCTTTATTAAACCCCATAATTCTATAAAAGATATCTTTAATAGAACTATTTTCTAAATTAAATTTTGAGAACTTAACTCCTGGATTTAAAACAAAAATCTGTCTTAAAACCCCTTCTTTTATAAGAAAGTGTTTTGATAACTCACTAGGACAAATTATATAATCATACATATTAACGATATCTAAAGCCTGTTTAGAAATTTGATATTTTCCCTCTTTTGTTCTAACAAATAGTGAACTTCCAATTTCTCCTTCATTATATAAAAGACACAAAATATTCTTAACATCTTTCTTCTTTTCAAACAATTCAATCGTTGTTTGATCGTTAATTGTAAAATATTGAGCAATATTAAAGAAACTGGTACTATTTTGAATTGTATAGACCATATTTTGCATCTCTAATAAGCCTTTAAAATTCTTTCTTAGCCTTGAAGATTCAAAATTATCATCTTTTGTTTTATAGTCGGTATAAATATAAACTTTCATTATTTGCTCATTAATTACTCTTCGCTTGTAGTTTCGTTTTTATTTTCTTCTACGTTTTCATCTACTATTTTTTCAAGACAAGTTAATGAAGTGACAACATCTTTTTCTCTTAAGTCAATCAATTTTACACCAATTGAGTTACGCCCGCATTCTCTAACTTGCTCTAAATTACTTCTTACAACAGTCCCATTTAATGTAATTGCTAAATAATCTTCATCACCTTTAACAACTTTCATTGCAACAAGACTTCCTGTTTTTTCAGTAATTTTAATAGTTTTTACACCACTACTTCCTCTATGTGTAATTCTATAATCATCAATAGAGGAAAGTTTTCCTAATCCTTTTTCACTTAAAACTAGTACCTTATCTCCATGGCTACTAATATCAACACCAATTACTTCACTTCCTTTAAGATTAATACTCTTAACACCACTAGCAGTTCTTCCCATAGCTCTAATTTCGTCTTCTTTAAACATACAAAGTTGACCATCTTTTGAAGCGACAAGTACATAACTATTGCCATCAGTAATTTCTACATCAAGTAAAGAATCATCTTCTTTAAAATTAAGAGCACGTTTTCCGTTGCAATTAATATTTATAAACTCTTCAAGTGGTGTACGTTTACAAATACCTTGTTTTGTCATAAAGAGAAGGTATTTATTGGTGTAATCATCAACAGGAAGAATAGAAACAATGTTTTCTCCTTTTTCTAGCTTTAATAAATTTGAAACAGGGATTCCTTTAGATTGTCTACTTCCTTCGTTTATTTCATGTCCTCTTTTACGATATGTTTTACCTGTATTAGAAAAGAATAATATATCAGTATGAGTAGAAGCATTTACTAATTTAGTTACAACATCTCCAGCATAAATTGTCATTCCTTTAACACCAATTCCACCTCTATTTTGAGATTTAAATTCTTTGCTTGATACACGTTTAATATATCCATTACTTGTTAAAGTAATAACAATCGAATCTCTAGGAATTAAATCTTCATCTTCGACGCTACTAATCATACTTGAAATCTCACTTTTTCTTGGATCGTTAAATTTATTTTTAATAGCTTGTAATTCACTAATTACTAAATCACAAACATGTGATTCGTCTTCAAGAATGTAGTTATATCCTTTAACATTTTCAAGTAATTGAGACTTTTCATCATTAATTTTTTCATTTTCTAATCCAGTTAATCTTCCTAAAGTCATACCAACAACAGCTTTTGCTTGTTCTTCATTAAATGAATATCTAACCATTAATTTTTCTTTAAAATCATCAGTAGATTTACTAGATTTTGCCATCTCAGTAACTTCATTAACATTATCTGAAACAGTTAATAAAGCATTTAATATATTAATTCTTGCTTCATCTTTAGCTTTTAAGAAAATTGTTCTTCTTCTAACAACATCCATTTGAAAGTCTAAATAATATTTAATTAATTCTTTTAAACTTAAAATTTTTGGAGCTCCATCAACTATACAAAGGTTAATAATTCCAAAACTTACTTCTAATTGTGTTTCTTTATAAAGTTTATTTAAAATAACTTCACCTGAAACATCTCTTCTTAATTCAATAACAATATGAACATCACTCTTAGAAAAATCTTTAATTGAAGTAATACCTTCAATCTTTTTATTTCTTGCAAGTTCACCAATTTTTGCAACTAAATCGCCTTTTCTAACTTGATATGGAATTTCAGTAATTACAATGCGCGATTTTCCATTCGCTTCTTCTTCAACATGGGCTTTTGCACGGATTTTAAAGGTTCCTTTTCCAGTTTCATAAGCTTGTTTAATTCCGTTTATTCCATAAATAATTCCACCAGTTGCAAAATCAGGACCTTTAACATATTTCATTAATTCATCAATAGAAATATCTTTGTTCTTACTATATGCAATGATAGCATCAATAACTTCACCTAAATTATGGCTTGGCATTTTTGTAGCCATACCAACAGCAATGCCATCACTTCCATTTACTAAAAGATTTGGAAATCTACATGGTAAAACGCTAGGTTCTTGTAAACTACCATCATAATTATCAACAAAATCAACTGTGTTACATTCAATATCTCTAACTAATTCTTTTGACAATTTATTAAGTCTTGATTCAGTGTATCTGTATGCAGCAGCGTCGTCTCCATCCATGTTACCAAAGTTACCATGACCATCAACAAGAGGATATCTTAAAGAAAAATTTTGAGCCATTCTAACAAGTGTTTCATAAATTGCACTGTCACCATGTGGATGGTAATTGCCCATAACATCTCCAACTACTTTAGCACACTTAACATGTGGTTTATCTGGCATATACCCTTTTTCATACATGGAGTAAATTACTCTTCTATGAACAGGTTTAAAACCATCTCTAACATCAGGAATTGCACGAGAAACAATTACAGACATTGCATAATCAAGAAATGATTGTTTGACTTCATCAGTAATCTCAGCATTAACAATTTTTGGTTCAATACCAGCTTCATAACTAGCATTTTCTTGTTTAATTAAATCTGATTCGCTTACTTCTTCTTCTGTTTTTTCAATCTTTTTTTCGTCTTCCATTTAACCACCCCCTATTAAATATCTAAATTTTTAACAAATTTTGCATTAGCTTTAATAAATTCACTTCTTGGTTCAACTTCTTCACCCATTAAATCATTAAATAACATATCTGCATTACTTGCGTCTTCAATAGTAACTCGTAGCATACTTCTGTTTTTTGGATCCATAGTTGTTTCTTCAAGTTGTTCAGGATCCATTTCACCAAGACCTTTAAAACGAGAATATGGATAACCACTTTTTAATTCTAATGTTTTCTTTAATATTTGAAGTTGCTCATCAGAATAGGCATAATATTTCTTACCTTTATAAACAATTTGATAAAGTGGAGGTTGAGCAATATACACATATCCGTGTTCAATAAGAGGTTTCATAAATCTATTAAAGAAAGTTAATAATAAAATTCTAATATGTGATCCATCAACATCAGCATCAGTCATAATAACAATTTTATGATATCTTGCTTTAGATATATCAAATTCTTCATTAATTCCCGTTCCAATTGCACTAATAATATTGCCAATCTCAGCATTATCAAAAATTCTATGAGATTGAGCTTTTTGAACATTCAATATCTTACCTCTTAAAGGCAAAATAGCTTGCGTTTTAGCATCTCTTCCTGATTTAGCACTACCACCTGCAGAATTACCCTCAACAATAAATAATTCACATTCTTCAGGATTATTTGAAACACAATCTGCTAATTTTCCAGGTAAAGTAGTTAACTCTAAACCTGATTTTCTTCTTGTGTTTTCTCTAGCAGCAGCCGCAGCTAATCTTGCATTATAAGCTCCTTTGATTTTATTCATTATTTTAAGAGCTTCATCTCTGTTTTCTAAAAGGAATTTTTCAAATTTTTCACCAACAATATTATTAACAATCTTCTTTACTTCAGGATTTCCTAATTTACCTTTAGTTTGTCCTTCATATTCTGGATTAGGATGTTTAACAGAAATAATTGCGGTTAAGCCTTCACAAACATCGTTAAAAATAATCTTTTCTTTATCATTATCTTTTAAAATTTTATTTTGTCTACAATAACTATTTGCAACCCTAGTAACAGCAAGATTAAAACCATCTTTATGCATTCCACCATCACCTGTTGAAACATTATTACAATATGTTTGAATATTTGAGTTATAGCCATTTTTATATTGCATAGCAACTTCGACATAAATCTTTTCTATTTTGTCGTTTGTCTTAAAAGTTTGCTCACCATTACAATAAAAAATAGTATCGCTTAATTTATCATTTTTATTTATAAATTGAACAAAAGATTTAATTCCTCCATCATATTGAAATACAGTTTCATACATTGGAGTTTCTCTTTTATCTTGAAAAATTATCTTAATTCCACCATTTAAGAAAGCCATTTGTCTTAAACGATCATGAATTGTTGTTCTATTAAATACTGTTGTTTCTTTAAAAATTGTAGGATCTGGCTTAAATGTAACAGTAGTCCCAGAATCTGAGCAATCTCCAATTCTTTTTAATCTATCAACTGGTTTTCCGCCATTTTCAAAACGGATAAAATATTCACCGCCTCCTCTTTTAACTCTTACTTCAAGCCAAGAAGATAAAGCATTAACAACACTAGCACCTACACCATGGAGACCTCCACTAACTTTATATCCGCCTCCATCTCCAAATTTTCCTCCAGCATGAAGAATAGTGTAACAAGTTTCAACACCACTAAGTCCTGTTTTTGGGTGAATATCAACAGGAATTCCTCTACCATTATCTGAAACAGTAATAGTATTATCTTCATTAATAGAAACAACTATCTTGTCACAATGTCCAGCCAAAGCTTCATCAATTGCATTATCAACAATTTCCCAAACAAGATGATGTAAACCGGTTGCAGAAGTAGAACCAATATACATTCCAGGTCTTACTCTAACTGCTTCTAATCCTTCTAAAACAGTTAAATTCTCACTAGAATAATCACCATCAACTTTTTCAAATTCTCTTTCATCCGTAACTTCAATAATTTCGTCACCGATATTCTTATCAATTTCATTTTCTTCAGGAGTTTCTTCAACGTCCTTATTTTCTTCATCAATAACGATTTCTTTTTCTTCAACCATTTTTCACCCTCCTATTTAGTTAAATAACAATAATGACAATTTTCTATATCATATTTTTTTGTAGATGTTATAAATACTTGTTCAACTTTATTTAGATACTTTAATAATAAACTTTCGTTATTTTTATCTAATTCACTAAGGATATCATCCAAAATTAATATAGGTTTATTATTAATCTCAGACAATTCATAAATGGATAGTTTTAAAATTAACGCAGCTATTCTATTTTCTCCTTGTGAACCGAATTTTCCTATATCTTTTCCATCTATTTTTAAAGAAAAATCATCTTTTTGTATACCAGTTGATGTATACCCTAACTTCAGATCATTATCCATATTTTCTTCGTAAATTTTTAAACATTTATTCACATAATCACTACTTGTATTAAAAGTTAAATAATCAACCTTAACATTAATATCTTTATTAAAAATTTCTTTATAAAGAGCTTCTACACTTTCTCTAATTTTATTAATAAATTTGTCACGAATTTTATATATTTCATATGAAACACTGGCTAATTTGAAATTAATAATATTAATCAAGTTAAAATCTAAAGATTCACTTTTTAACAAACTATTTCTTTCTTTTATTAAATATTCATAGTCATTTAATAATTTTAAATAACTTGGATTATTTTTTAATATTGTAGTGTTTAAGAAATCTCTTCTTTTTTTAGGAGTATCTTTTAACAAATTTACATCACTAGGAATAAAAGAAATTACATTAACAATTTTAGAAAGATCACTAACTTTTTTTACATTTCTTCCATTAACGCCTATTTTTTTAACATTAGATGCAAGAGATATATTAATATTGTATTTTTTATTTTCTTTAATAAATACGCCTTCTAAATAAAAACTAGAGGCATTTTTATTAATCAGCAAACTTTCAGTGTTTGTTCTAAAACTTCTAGTTAAAGAAAAATAATAAATACCTTCTACAAGATTAGTCTTACCAATAGCATTATCTCCGTAAATAAAATTAATGCCTCTATCAAAAGTAAAGTTACTAAGTGAATAATTTCTAAAGTTTACCAATTTAAGACTTTTAATTATCATTTTGTTATTTCAAAAAACAAAGATCCATTTATTGAAATTAAAAAACCCGGATAAAGTTTTTTACCTCTTTGAGTACATATTGTTCCATTAACAAAGCATTTATTATTTGCAATAAAAATCTTTGCTAATGCTCCATTATCAATTAAGCCAACAAATTTAATTAATTGTCCTAATGTAATGTACTCTGTAGTAATTTTAACTTTTTCCGGTGTAACTTCTTTCATATGAACCCTTTAATATTATATATTAAAGGGCTTAAATTTTAAAGTTTTTTTATAAAATATTATTTTATAAAGGCTTAACTTATTTTATTTAAATTTAAGCCATTACAATTCAAATAAACAAGATTAACTAATGTGTCTTAACAGGGGTAAGAAGTTGAATAACACTTGGATCATTTTTTCCAATAATTACAAATGGTTTCATTTCACCTTGGAAGCAAAGAAGAACCTCACTTGTTTTTAATGCTTTAACAGCACTTAATACATATTCACACTTAAAACTAATTTCTAGTCTTTCACCAGTGTATTTAAATAAATTTAACATAACTGAACTATTTCCGTTTTGATCGGAACTACATCTAAATACAACATTTTCTTGAGACATATAGCACCTAATTGTTGCGCCTTTTTCACCAGTCGATGCTGAGAAAACATTTGCTGTTTCAATAGTTTTAATTAAATCATTTGCATCAACTTCTAAAGTATATAAGAAATTCTTAGGAATAATATTTTTAACATTTGGGTAAGTTCCTGGTAATAAAACTGATGAAATAATTGTATCTTTTAATTCAACTAAGATTCTTCTATCGTTAATATAAAGTGTTATTTTATCTTCGTCAGTTATAGACCTAGCAATTTCTTGAAAAGTTCTAACTGGAACTGTTGTATTAAACACTTCACTAATTTCGGCTTCAACTTCTTTTTTTGCTAATCTTGCACTGTCTGTAGCAACAAAATTTATTTTTGACCCGCTCCCTTCAATATTTACACCAGTTAATACAGGCTTTACATTTTTTATACTTGCTGCGAATGAAACTTGGGAAACAACGTTAGCAATCTCAGAAGCATCAAGAATAATTTTTACACCTTTAAAAGAAAAATCTAAGTCAGCATATTCATTTGCATCAATGCAATGAAGATTAAAACTTGCTTTATCATCCACTTCAATTCTAGCTTCGTTGTCATCTAAAACATCAAAAGCAATTTCCTCACCATCTAATCTTTTTACAATATTACATAAAATATCGCTATTAGCAAGAATTGAACCAAGTTGGACATCTCTTATAATTTCTTGGTTGTTTCTAAAAAATGGAATAGAAGTGGTAATTGATAAATCTCCATTAGAACCGGTTAAAATCAAACTATCAGTTGTAAGTTCAAGTTTAATATTAACAAATATTGGATTTGTATGTTTAATTGGAATTATTTTACCAACTTGTAATAACCCTTTAAGAAATTCGTTTTTATTAATTTTAAATTTCATATATTATAATCTCCTTTTTATATTTAATAATAATAAGCTATGTGGATTGTGTGGAAATTGTGGATAATTTTTAAAAACCATATTATTTCCCGCTTATTTTGGCTTTTAATGTATCAATTACGTTTTTTGTTTCTGGATCAGTTTTCAACATTTTATCCACAGCTGAGATGCTATGCATAATTGTTGTATGATCTCTATTAGAGAATATCTGGCCAATTTTATTTAATGAAACATCTAACATATTTCTAATTAAATATATTGCAATATGACGAGCAATAACAATTTGTCCTGTTTTTAATTTTCCTGTAATTTGAGAAACGCTTAAATTGTAATAAAGTGCTACACAATTAAGGATTTTTTGTTCGTTAATAGTGTTTTGGACATCTTTAACTGATATTAGATCACCTAATGCTTCATAAGCTAAATCTAAGTCTACACGTGTTGCATGTCTTATATTTTTAATAAAAATGATACGATTTAAAGCTCCATTTAACTCTCTAACTGAACTAGTGAATTTTTGAGCCATAAAAGAAATAACGTCGTTGTCGAAATCATCAACACTTAAATTTGCTCCAACAATTTTCTTTTTTAGTATGTTTTCACACATTTCTTGTGTTGGTTTATTTATTTGAACTGTTAGACCATCCATGAATCTAGATACAAGTCGAGCATCAACTCCACTTAATTCATTAGGTGTTTTGTCACTAGTTAAAATAATTTGTTTTTTGTTTTGAATAAAATGTTGAAATATATTAAAGAAAAATTCTAAAGTTTTATCTTTTCCTCTAAGCATTTGAATATCATCAACTAACAAAATATCGTGATCTTTAATATATTTTGATAATTCTTCGTTTTTATCTTGTCCTTTGACGTAATCTACATACTGATAAAAAAAGTCTTGAGCTGTTACGTAAAGGATTTTTAAAGAAGGGTTTCTTTCTTTTAAAAAATTACTAATAGCGTTTAAAAGATGTGTTTTTCCAAGGCCACTACCGCCATAAATAAATAATGGGTTATAACATTTTCCAGGTGCAGAAGCGACAAATAAACTAGCTTGTGTTGCTTCTTTATTACTTGGACCAGTAACGAAATTGTCAAAAGTAAACGATGGATCGATTGAACATCCTTTAAAGAAAACCCTATTATTTCTCGATTCAATTTCAGAAATTGAGTTGTCTTTTAATTCTTCGTGATTTATAAAAATTACTTTAAAATTAGTTCCTGTAATATTATTTACAACTTCATTTACTAAATCAGAATATTGTTGACTCAATATAGTAGCTGCAAGATTTGAATTACAAGAAACTAAAATTTTATCACCTTCAATTGAATGTATATATGACTCATTCAAAAAAGAATCACATATCGTTTTATCAATTTCTTTTGATAATTCATGTAGAACTTTTTGCCATAGGACGGACATATCATTTAAAGTATTAATTGTCATAAAAAAATATCTCCTCCTAAATACAAGTAGTCTTATTTTATCTTAGTTTTGTGGATATAAAAAGATGAAAAAATACAATAAATGAGTTATCCACAATAAGCAAATATTAAAAAATACCGCAGTTATCGTATTTTTAGACTTTTCCACAAAATGAATATGTGGAAAACTATGTGGAAAAATGTGATATATGTGGAAATATGTGGAATTGTAGATAACAATCCACAAATTTTATTTCTTTCCACATTCAAATTATATCGTTAATATCAGTATAAATTGTACTTTTCTACATTTTTAAATGATTGTTTCTACATAATGTTGATAAACAATTTATTACTTCTTTTATTTTAAATGTTAAGTATCTCTATTTAGAATTTAAAATTGACTTATATGTATAAATACATATATAATTTAAAAGCACATATTGGAGGAATATATTTATGGCTAGTAAAAAAACATATCAACCAAGTAAGGTTCACAAGATTAGAACACATGGTTTTAGAGAAAGAATGTCTACTGCTAAAGGTAGAAAAGTTTTAGCATTAAGAAGAGCTAAAGGTAGAAAATCATTAACTGTTAGTGATAGATGAGAAAAGAATTCGTTATAAAAAAATACTTAGAATACCAAGAAATTATTAAAAAAAGAAAGTTTAAAAAATCTTCAAGTTTTACAATTTACTATCAATTAAGTGATAACCCATATCCAAGAATTGGATTATTAGTTGGAAAAAAGAATGGTATAGCTGTTATAAGAAATAAAATTAAAAGACAAGTTAGAACATTTGTGGATAAATATATCGATAAAGATTTAAATTTAAATTTAATTATCGCAATGACTAGAAATTACGACATCACCAAATTTGAAGAAAACGAAAAAGAATTTGAAAAACTAATCAACTCTATTAAAGGAGATATAAATGAATAAAAAAACAAAGATTACAATTGGAGTTGCCGCTATTGTTTTGTTTGGCGGTTTACTTTCTTCATGTAATTCTTTTTGTTCAAATGTTGATATCTCTCATTTTTTATATGCATATGACCCATTAAACAATGTTTATTTTAATAACACTGAAGATGCATATGATTATATGGAATACACTTTCAAAGGGCAAAAAGATTATAATGAAGGTTACTACTACACTAATGACAGAATCTATTTCATTGGTGAAGATGGAAAAGAATATCAAGTTGCTTCTCATGAAGATGAAGTATTTAAAACATATGGAAATCTTACATATATTAAACCTGGAAATTATTTTTTAAAGAAAGCCAGTACTTCTACAGATTTATCTGGAAATTACAATAATATATCATATATTTTTGGATTAAATAGTTTTACTAAAACCATTAACACAACTGCTTCTGCTCAAGGAATTATTTTACCTTCATTTTCATTTTTTGAAAGAGCTGATCAAATATTGCTTGATACAATGATTGATAATATTTCAATGTATAATGATTTTGGATTTGAAGAACATATTAATTTAACATCTGTTAAGAATATTACAATTGAAAATGTAACATACGAAGATTTATATGGTTATACACAAAAAGAATATTTTAATTATTTAGAAACAAAAGAAAATGCTGAAATCTTGTTAGGTAAAGAATCAACTAATGAAGGAAGAAAATCAATTGATGGCGAAAATGTTTTAATTAGAGTTGGTGGAAGAAACTATTCTTTAACAAATAATCTTGGTTATTTAAAATTTTATAACGAAGAAAATCCAAAAGATTATTTTGAAAATATTAAAGTTATTAGCGACAAAATAGCTTTAGAAATTGGGATTGACCAAGTAGTTACTGAAAATTATTTAACTTTATATAAACAAAATTTAGAAGTCAAAGTTAATGCTGTTAAAACTTGTATTACAAAAGAACAAGGATTTTATGGTTATATTAAAGGGAATGATGGATTAAACGAAACTGTTAGTATTGAAGCAAAAGCATCAAACTTCTGGAATGATTGGGGCAAAGCATTTACAAAACATGGTTTCCTTGAAGGATTATTAGTTTATCCAATTTCTTATTTAGTTGATACATTTGCACATTCATTTGGTATGAATGGATGGGGTCAAATTTTCTCAGTTCTTCTTGTTACAGTAATTGTTAGAATTTTATTTATGGCAATTACATTACCATCAACAATTTCTCAACAAAAACAACAAGCTTTACAACCTGAACTTGCAAAATTACAACAAAAATATCCAAATAGTAATACTAATGATTACGAAAAACAAAGACTTGCTCAAGCTCAAATGGCCCTTTATAAAAAACATAAAGTACATCCATTCTTAAGTCTTTTGACAATGATTGTACAATTCCCATTATTTATTTGTGTTTGGAATGCTCTTGCTGGATCTGCTGCTTTAAGTAGCGATGCTGTTTTAGGACTTAGATTATCAGACACAATTTGGAATGTTTTATCTTCGTTTAGTGGATGGCCAGGAAATCCAGGTTGGTGGACTGCATTAGTTCTTATTCTTCTTATGAGTGGAGGACAAATTTTATCAATGCTTATTCCACAATGGTTAAATAAAAAGCGTATGAAATCTATTGAGAAAACTCATGCTAATCCAACAGCTGATTCTCAAGCTAAGACAATGAAATTTGTCCAATGGTTTATGATTATATTTACCATTATTCTTGGATTTACTCTTCCAAGTGCTATGGGTGTTTATTGGTTAGCTGGTTCTATATTTAATATTTTACAATCTGTAATAATGCATTTTATATTTACAAAGAAAAAGGAGAAATAATAGTTTATGAGAGAATTTAGTGCAAAAACTGTTGAACTTTGTCTTGATAAAGCTAGCAGTGAATTAAATGTTGAAAAAGATAAATTAACTTATGAAGTTGTTGAAGAAAAGAAAGGTTTTTTAGGAATTAATAAGAAAGCCACTATTAAAGTTTATGAATTTATTGATGTGGTATATTATGCTGAAGAATATTTAAAGAATGTTTGTAAAGCCTTAGGACTTGAAATTTCATTAAAATCATTTACAAAAGATGAAATTATTAAAATTTTGATTGAAACAAACGAAAATAATTTATTAATTGGTCCAAAGGGTGTTACTCTTCAATCTTTAAATGAATTAGTTAAACTTGCTGTTAGCAATAAATTTAAAAAGAAATATAGAATTTTATTAGATGTCCATGATTATAAAAATAAAAAATATAACGTTTTAATTAGAGTTGCTAAAAATGCTGCTAGAGAAGTTTTAAAAACACATATGGATGTTAAATTAAATCCAATGACACCAGATGAAAGAAAAAAAGTTCACTATGCTTTATCAACTATGAAAAACATTAAAACCGAATCTGTTGGTGATGGAAAAGATAGAGCTATTGTCATAAAGTATGTAAAAGAAGAAACTGCTCAAGCAAAAGTTGAACCAAAAGAAGAATAAAAATGTTTGAAACAATTGTCGCATTAGCTACGCCACCTTTGAAAAGTGCTTTAGCAATTGTCCGTTTAAGCGGAGACAATTGTTTTTTTGTAGTGAATAATTTTTTCTCTAAAGATTTAACAAAATATACAAAAAACACTATAATTCATGGTCAAATTATCGACAATAATGAATTAATTGATGATGTTGTTTTGTTGCTTTATAAAGAACCTAATTCATTTACTGGAGAAAATAGTGTTGAAATTATAAGTCATGGTTCACCACTTATTTTTAATAAAATTATTGAATTATCTATAAAATATGGGGCGAGAATGGCAACAAGAGGGGAATATACTTCAAGGGCTTTTATGCATAATAAGCTTGATTTAATACAAGCTGAATCAATTAACGATTTAATCAATGCAGAAAGCGAAGAAAGTAAAAAACTTTCATTAATGAGTTTAACAGGAAAGACTTCATCTTTAATTGAACCTTTAAAAAAAGATTTTATTGATTTATTAAGTAATATTGAAGTTAACATAGATTATCCTGAATATAAAGATATTGAAGAAGTAAATAACATTAAAATTGAAAAAACAGTAGATAAAAGCATAGATTACATATCAAAATTAATTTCTGATGGTAAAAAAGCAAATATTATTAAAGACGGAATTAATGTTGCAATTGTTGGAAAGCCTAATGTTGGAAAATCTTCAATTTTGAATGCTTTAATTGGAGAAGATAAAGCCATTGTTACAAATATTAAAGGAACAACTCGTGATATTGTAGAGGGTAAATTTATTTATAAAGGAATTGTAATAAATTTATTTGATACTGCTGGAATCAGGGAGAGTGATGATATAATTGAATCGATTGGAATTAATAAATCTATTAAAAAGATGGAAGAAGCTGATTTAATTTTAATGGTATATGATTCTTCTAATGTTGATAAAGAAGATGAGGAAATATCTTCTTTATTAATAAATAAAAAAATTATTAAAGTTTATAATAAAAGCGATTTAATTGATGAAAAAGATAGTGATTTCCTATATATTTCTGCTTTAAAAGGAGATATTAATATTTTAAAAGATGCTATCATTTCTAAACTTAATTTAGATCAAAGTAATTACACTACTCCATCAATAAATAATGCTAGAGAATTAGGTATTTTAGAAAATATTAAAGAACAATTACTTGAAATAAAAAGTGATATTAATTTACCTATCGATTTACTTGCTTCTAGATTAAAAGAAGTTTTAAATTTAATTTTATCCATTACTGGAGAAGATTATGATTTTGATATGATTAGTGAAATTTTTTCACGTTTTTGTGTTGGTAAATAATATGATATTTGATACTCATATTCATTTAAATGATGAAAAATATACTAATATAGATATTTTAATTAAGGAAGCAAAAGAATTAGGAATTAATGCCTTTCTTTGTGTTGGATATGATTTAGAAAGTAGTAAAAAAGCAATAGAAATTGCTTCAAAATTTGATAATGTTTTTGCAAGTGTTGGGGTAATTCCTACAGAACACAAACAATATAATGATGGTACTATTAATGAATTAAGAAAGCTAGTTAAATCATCTTCTAAAGTTAAAGCAATAGGTGAAATTGGCTTAGATTATTACTGGGAAAAAGAAGAAAAAATAAAAGAAAAACAAAAAAGAATGTTTATTGAACAAATAGCTTTAGCTAACGAATTAGATTTACCAGTATCAATTCATGCTCGTGACTCTCTTAATGACACCTTAAATATTTTAAAAATATATAAAGTGAATAAAGCTGGAATAATGCATTGTTATTCTGGATCATTAGATTTAGCAAAAGAATTTATTAAACTTGGATTTTATATTGCTTTTGGGGGAGTTTTAACATTTAAAAATTCAAAAGTAAGCAAAGAGGTTTTAAAAAATATTCCTTTAGAAAGGATAGTATTTGAAACTGATGCACCATACCTTTCTCCTACCCCATATAGAGGACAAATTAATCTTCCAAAATATATTTTTAATACTATTAAATATGCTAGTGAAATACTTAATATCAATCTAAATGAATTAGAAAAGATAACTTTTAATAATTCATTAAAAATTTTACACGTGGAAAATTATGAAATTAAATCTTAATAATTCATTAATTGTTGTTGAAGGAACAACAGATAAAAATTATCTTTCTTCTTTTATAGATTCTTCTTTTTATATTGTTAATGGTTCAGCTATTACTTCAAAGGATTTAGAATTTATTAAATTAGCTTCTAAAAATAAGCAAATTATTATTCTTACAGATCCTGATTTTCCTGGGATGCAAATAAGGAATAAAATTAATAATTATGTTAAAGGATGTTATAATGCTTTTGTAAAAAAAGAATTATCTATTAAAAATCATAAAGTTGGAGTGGCAGAATGTGATAAAAATGAAATTCTTCGTGCATTACAAAACATTAAAACTTTTGAAAAAAGCGGGGAAAACATATTAAATTTAGAAGATTTATTTGAATTAGGATTAAGCGGAACAGCAAACAGCAAGGAATTAAGAATACTTATATCTGAACATTATAATATTGGGTATTGTAATGCTAAACAAATGTTGTTTAGATTAAATTGTTTAAATATTACAAAACAGGAATTAGAGGAGGTGATTAAAAATGTTAGACACTAAGGAAATAATAGACTTTTTTACTCTTGAACAGTCACATGCTAAAAAAGAATTGGGTCAAAACTTTTTAATTAATAAAAAAGTATGTGAAGACATAGTTAATTTATTATCACCTCTAAATAATGAAAAAGTATTAGAAATTGGCCCTGGATTAGGAGCTTTAACTGATATTTTAATTAAGAAAAATTATGATTTAACATGTGTAGAATACGATGCAAAATTTGTTAATTATTTGAATTTAGCATATGGAAAATATCCTAATATCAAAATTATTAAAAATAATATAATTAAAGAAAAAGAAGTGGGATTTGATAGGGTTATTGGCAATTTACCATATTATATGACCACTGAGATAATTTCTTTTATAACAACAAAAGATACAATTTTAAAAGAATGTGTGTTTATGGTTCAAAAAGAATGTTATTTAAGATTAACAAGTTTAGAGGGAAAAGATTTTAATGGAATTAATGTATATTTAAAATATATGTTCAACATAAATGCTTGTTTTGATGTTAAGAAAAATAATTTTTTCCCAGTTCCAAGTGTTGATTCAATTGTATTTAAAATGGTTAGAAAAGAAGATAGTTCTTTACAGTTTGGTCTAAAGTTATATAAGGTGGCAAATTGTTTATTTATTAATAGAAGAAAAACAATTTTAAATAATTTAAATATGATAGTTAAAAATAAAGAAAATACTGCTAAAATTATTAGTGAATGTAATTTAAAAGAAAATTGTCGTGCTGAGCAATTGACTATAAATGATTTTATTAATTTAACCAACATATTAATTCAAGATGGTTATATTAAGTAGGAGGACAAATATGATCGAAAAAGCTTATGCTAAAATTAATCTTTCATTAGATGTTTTGTCAAATCGAGATGATGGTTACCATAATTTAGAAACGATTATGTTACCACTTGAATTACATGATACTTTAGAGATTAGTTTATTAAAACAATCTACTGATGATTTTGTTACATGTGACGATTTTAATCTCCATATTGGTAAATATAATTTGTGTCATAAATTAATAGAATCTGCTAGAAAAAAGTGGGGATTTAGTGAACATTTTAGAGTTCATATTCATAAAAATATTTTTCTTCAAGCTGGTTTAGGAGGAGGAAGTGCTGATGCTGCTGCTACTCTTAGAGGTATAATAAAATTATTAAAGATTAATGCTAGTAAAGAAGAATTAATAGAATTAACTTCTCAAATTGGGTCTGATGTTCCTTGGGCAATTGAAAATAAACCTTGTGTTGTAAAATATAAAGGTGAAGTTTTAGAACCATTTGAATTTAATAAGAAATGGTATGTAATACTAGTAAAACCTGAAAGTGGTTTATCTACACAAGAAATTTTTAATAAATTAAATCAAGATGGTTATAAACCAATGTATAAGATAGATAAAATAAAAGAATCTTTAGTAAATGATGATATAAATTCTTTAAAAGAAAATGTATTTAATATTCTAGAAGGTCCAGCTATATCAATTCTTCCTGAAATTCAAGATATAAAAAATATGCTTAAAAATGATGGTTTTGATGTAGTTTTAATGACAGGAGCAGGAAGTACAGTATTTGGATTAACAAAAGATTATAGATTAGCAAAAAAAGCTTTAAACAAATATGATAAGAAAGGCTTTCAAGTAGAACTAACAAAATTTCATTAATTTATAAATAAAGAAAAATCCATATGAGAAATCATATGGATTTTTAATATAAAACAACCTAGATGGTTATCATCTAGGTTGTATAATTATTATTTACCTTGTTTTCTTTTTAATAAGATTTCAGCTTGAGCAGCAGCTAATCTTGCAATTGGGACTCTAAATGGTGAACAGGAAACATAGTTAAGTCCAACTTCATTGAAGAATTGGATTGATTCTGGATCACCACCATGTTCTCCACAAACTCCGCAAAGAAGTTCTGGTCTTGTTTCACGGCCATCTTTAACTGCCATCTTAATTAATTTACCAACACCTTTTTGATCAACATGTTGGAATGGATCTTCTTCAAAGATCTTATTGTCATAATATGAACCTAAGAATTTAGAAGCATCATCACGAGAGAATCCAAATGTCATTTGAGTTAAGTCGTTTGTACCAAAGCTATAGAATTCAGCTTCTTTAGCAATTTCACCACTTAATAAAGCAGCTCTTGGAATTTCAATCATTGTACCGACATGGTATTTCATGTTGACATGATTTTCAGCGATAACTTTATCTGCTTCGGCTGTAATGATAGCTTTAACAAATTTAAATTCTTTTAAATCTAAAGTTAAAGGAATCATGATTTCTGGTTCAATGTCTTTTCCACTATCTTTACTTGCTTTAATAGCAGCTTCGATAATAGCTCTTGTTTGCATTCTTCCAATTTCTGGATATGTGACATCAAGTCTACAGCCTCTGTGTCCCATCATAGGATTAAATTCATGTAAATATTCAATTCTATCTTTAATTTCTTTAACTGATTTATTTAATGATTTTGCTAATTCTTCAATCTTATCTTCTTCTTGTGGAAGGAATTCATGAAGAGGTGGATCAAGTAAACGAACATTAACATTAATGTGTTCAAGATCTTTCATTGACATGTATAATCCATAGAAGTCTTCTCTTTGATATGGAAGTAATTCTGCTAAAGCTTCTTCTCTTTGTTCAACTGTATCAGCAAGAATCATTCTTCTCATATGGAAGATTCTATCTTTATTGAAGAACATATGTTCTGTTCTACATAATCCGATACCATCTGCTCCAAATTCAGCAGCTTGGATAGCATCTTTAGGAGTATCAGCATTGGTTCTAATTGATAATCTTCTGTATTTATCAGCTAATTTCATCATTCTTCCGAAATTACCTGCTTTTGTATCTGCTGGAACAAGTTTCATACTTCCTTCATAGACACTACCTGTTGATCCATCAAGTGAAAGTGTATCACCTTTTCCATAGACTTTACCATTGATTGTAACTGTTTCTTTTTCTTCATTAACAATAGCAGCACTACAACCTGTAATACAGCATTTTCCCATACCACGAGCAACAACTGCAGCATGTGAAGTCATACCACCACGCATTGTTAAGATACCTTCACTAGCAACCATACCTTCGATATCTTCTGGTGAAGTTTCGGCTCTAACAAGAATGACTTTTTCTCCTTTTTCATGTCTTTCTTCAGCGTCTTTAGCATTGAAACTTAAATGTCCAACACCGGCACCTGGAGAAGCTGGGTTACCAACACCAATTGGAGTAGCTTTCTTTAATTCTTTTGTATCGAATGTTGGGTGAAGTAAACTATCTAATAATTTTGGTTCAACTCTTAAGACTGCTTCATCTTCAGTAATTTTGCCTTCATCTAATAAATCTAAAGCAATTTGTAAAGCGGCAGCTGCTGTTCTCTTACCATTTCTTGTTTGTAAGAAGAATAATTTTCCGTTTTCAACGGTGTATTCCATATCTTGCATATCTTTGTAATGCTCTTCCATAGCTTTAATGGTTCTTTCGAATTGAGCATATACATCTGGCATTTGATCTTTTAAATAATCGATATGATATGGAGTTCTAATACCTGCAACAACGTCTTCACCTTGTGCTTGTGGAAGATATTCTGCATAAACTTGTTTTGCACCAGTTGATGGGTCTCTTGAGAAAGCAACACCAGTTCCAGAATTTTCGTTTAAGTTACCAAAAACCATTGATTGAACGTTAACAGCTGTTCCCCATTCATAAGGAATTGAATTCATTTTTCTATAAACATTAGCTCTTGGGTTATCCCATGATCTAAAGACTGCTGTTACTGCTTCGTGTAATTGGTCATAAGCATCAGTTGGGAATTCTTCACCAAATGTTTCTTTATAATAAGCTTTGTATTGACCGACTAATGTTTTTAATTGTTCACATGTAACTTCAGTATCAAGTTTATAGCCATTTTCTTCTTTAATTTTTTCAAGCATGGCATCCATGTTTGTTCTTGGATGTCCTTTAGCAATATTTGTAAACATTAAGATAAATCTACGATATGAATCGTAAGCAAATCTTTCGTTACCACTTAATTCAGCTAATTTTTTAACTGTAGTATCATTTAAACCAAGATTAAGAATTGTATCCATCATACCTGGCATTGAAACTCTTGCACCACTACGAACGGAAACAAGGAGAGGCATTTTATCAGGATCTGCTCCACCAAATGATTTTCCGGTTTGCTCTTCAACTGCTTTAATTCCTGCATCGACTTGAGCGATAAGATCTGCTGGCATTGTTTTGCCGCTATCATAATAAAGAGTGCAAGCTTCTGTTGTAACTGTAAAACCTTGTGGAATTGGGACACCAATATGTGTCATTTCAGCAAGTCCAGCACCCTTTCCTCCAAGAAGCTCTTTTCCTAAACCATAAGCTTCATTAAAGAGGTAAACATATTTTTTTGACATTTCTTTTCCTCCAAAAATAAATGTAGTCAAATAACCACGTTGTTAGTATATCATTTTATATCTACGATATAAATAAAAAAATCAACCGATTTTTCTTAAATAAATTACTTTTAATTTTTTATAAAACACTCAAATTAAGTGCTATATATTCGTTTATTTTTACTTTACTATAATATTTTTATATAATGATGTTATGTATACAAATCCAGTTATAAGTATTGACTTTGGAACCCAAAGTGTAAGGGTTTCAATCATAAATAATAAAGGTGAATTCCTTGCGTTTGAAAAGGTTACTTATGATAAACCTTATTTTTCTATTAAACCAGGTTATTGTGAACAAGATCCAGAGTATTATTATTCTTGTATGTGTAAAGCTAGCCAAGCTTTAGTTGAAAAGAACAAGGATTTAGTAGCAAAATGTGAATATTTTTCTATTACTTGCTTTAGAGACACTGCTGCTTATTTAGATGAAAATTATAAAGTGGTTAGGCCATCAATAATTTGGCTAGACCAAAGACAAGCTAAACTTGAGAAAAAACTTCCATTTTTATATAGACTTATATTTGGAATTATTGGCATGACTGATACTGTAGTTTTTAACAGAAAAAGAACTCCTGCCCATTGGCTTAAAGAAAATGAAAAAGAAAATTGGAATAAAATTAGATATTATTCACCATTATCTTCATATTTTAATTATCGTTTAACCGGTGTTTTAGGGGATGGATCTTCAAATATGATAGGTCATTACCCAATAAATTTTAAAAAAGGGGAATGGTATAAATCAGATAAACATATTAAAGGTTGTATGTTTGGAATACCATTAAAAAAATTACCTAAAATATTTAAAACAGGTGAAGTAGTTGGAACGATTTCTCCAATTGGTCATATGGAAAGTGGATTACCTGTTGGCTTAAAATTTATTGCAACAGGAAATGATAAGAGTTGTGAAGCTTTAGGTAGTGGTGCAATAAACTCTGATTATGCTCATATTAGTTATGGAACAGCTAGTTCAATAGCTGTTACTAGCAAAAAATATTTTGAACCAGAAAAGTTTTTACCAGCTTATACTTGTTGCTATAAAGATTGGTTTACAGGGGAAACTCAAGTATATAGAGGGTATTGGATGCTTAATTGGTTTACTAAAGAATTTGCTAAAAGCGAATCAATTGAAGCAACTATCGAAAGAATTGCTCCAGAAGAAGTATTAAATAAAAAATTAAGTGAAATCCCACCAGGAAGTGATGGATTAATCCTTCAACCTTATTGGGGTCCTTCATTAAGTAAGCCATTAGCAAAAGGTGCAATTATTGGCTTTTTTGATGTTCATACAAAATACCATATTTATAGAGCAATTATTGAAGGAATTGCTTACGAATTAAAGAGTGGATTGATTGGAATTCAAAAAAAATTACATAAGAAAGTTAAGTATTTAACTATTAGTGGTGGAGGCAGCAAAAGCGATGCTATTTGTCAAATAACTTCTGATATTTTTAATCTTCCAGTTATTAAAACTAATACTTATGAAACTAGTTCGTTAGGATGTGCTATGGCCCAATATCTTGCTTTAGGAACTTATAATAGTTTAGAAGAGGTTAAAGCTAATATGGTTAAAGAAAATAAAATTTTTACCCCTAATAAAGAAGCAAGTAAAAAATATGATTATTTATTTAATAAAATTTATGTAGATATATATCCTCGACTAAAAAAGGACTATAAAAAATTAACAGAATATTTGCAACAAAATAACGAAGGAATAATTAAATAAAAAAAGGTTCATCAAACGATGAACCTTTTAAAAAACACTATGTAATCCTATATATTTTAACTTTCTAAGATATCACCTTCTTGTTCTTTCATAGGATTAACACCACTAAATTGAGCATTATATAAATCTGCATAAAATCCTTTTTTCTCAAGAAGTTCTTTATGTGTACCGGTTTCAACAATATGTCCTTTTTTCATAACTATAATTAATTTAGCATTCTTAATTGTTGATAATCTATGAGCAATAACAAAGCTCGTTTTATTTTTCATTATTCTATCTAAAGCATCTTGGATTTGAGATTCGGTTCTTGTATCAACTGAACTTGTTGCTTCATCAAGAATTAAAATTTTAGGTTTAGAAATAATAGCACGAGCAATGGTTAGTAGTTGTCTTTGTCCTTGAGAAACATTATTTCCATCTTCATTTAAAACATAGTCAAATTTTCCTGGAAGTGTTTGAATAAAGTGGTAAATATGAGCTTCTTTACATGCTTGAATTATTTCTTCTTCAGTAGCGTTTTGATCTCCAAAAAGAAGATTTTCTTTTATAGTTCCTTTAAATAACCATGTATCTTGAAGAACCATTCCTATTGAGCCTCTCAATGTATCAATTGCATATGAAGTAGTAGGCATGTTATCTAATAAGATATTTCCTCCATTTAATTCATAAAATCTCATTATTAAGTTAACCATTGTTGTTTTTCCAGCACCAGTTGGACCAACAATAGCAACCATATCACCTTGATTAACTTTTAAATTAAAGTCATCAATTAAAGGCTTATCTTCACTATATCTAAATGAGACATCTTTAAATTCAAAATTACCTTTAATAAGTTCTTCATCTTTTTCTACATTTTGTTTTTTAAATTCATAATAGGTGTATGTTCCTGGTTTATTAAAAATATATGTATTTCCCACATGTTTTAATGTTTTATCCTCAAATTCAATCTTTGTTGTATAGTCACCTTTACAATAAGTATTAAATGTAATAGAGCTACCAACTTTAAATTCATTAGGATATTTTGGATTTTCTACAATTTTAATAGTTTTGGTATTTATTTGTTCGTCTTTGAAGTAGAAACCATCTTTAACAGTTTCTTTTTGATCAATTAATTCATAAATTCTTTCTCCACTTGCAACAACTGATTGAATAACATTAAATATTTGACCTATTTGTTGGAATGGCCTACTAAACATATTTAAGAATAAAAAGAATGTTAACATTGAAACAGGATCGTTAAGTAAACCTCCCACAACAGCTATAGCAACATAAGCAATATTATTAATAAATATTGTTGAAGGAAATATAAATCCTGATAAAAATTGTGATAAATAATCAGCTTTAGAAAGAACAGTATTTTTACTATTAAATTCTTTTATCATGTCATCTTCTTTGTTGAATAATTTAACAATTTTATATCCAGCATAACTTTCTTCGATTTGACCATTCAATACACCAAGTTGTTTTCTATATTTAGAGAATTGTTTTCCACTAAATTTTGAAATACAAAAGACAATTGCTAATGTAAATGGCAATGAAGCAAGAGCAACTAATGCAAGTTGCCATTTAACAGAAAACATAGCAATTATTGTTCCTAAGAACATTGTTACACTAACAAATATTTGAGTAATAATTTGTGTTAAATTTCTAGAGATATTATCAACATCGTTTGTTCCAATTGATAATGTATCACCGTATGGAACTTTATCAAAATAGGATAAAGGCAATTTAGCAATCTTTCTTTGTACTTTTTGTCTCATTTCATATGCATATCTAGCACTGATTCCAGTAGCTAAGAATTGTGATGCAAATTGAGTTAGGGCTCCACTAATATAAAATAATAAAAGAGTGCCGAAACTACTTAAGAAAACTGACCATTGAATTTTAATTGTAGCTGTTTGCATATCAATATCAAGAATTTTATTGCCGCTTATATCCATAATTTTTTTCATATAAACTGCACCTAAAATACTTAAAATTGCGCTAAGCATTGAAAACAAAATAACAACAATAATTAAAGTTTTTTCATTTTTAAAATCTACAATCATCCTTTTTAAGGATTTTTTAAAGTTTTTAGCTTTACCTTTTGGATTTTTTCCTCCCATGTGTGGTGGCATATTAATTACCTCCTTCTGATTTAATAGAATTAAGTATATTAATGGTTTTTTCTACTTCATCTGGGTCTAATTGAGATTTAACAATATCTTGATATATTGCACAAGATTTTAATAGTTCCGCGTGCGTTCCTTGGCCAACACATTTTCCTTCATTAAGAACAATTATGTTGTCAGCATCAAGAATTGAAGAAACTCTTTGAGCAACAATTATTATTGAACTATTTACTATATATTTTTTTAATGCTTGTCTAAGTTTAGCATCTGTTTTAAAGTCTAAAGCACTAAAAGAGTCGTCAAATACATATATTTCTGGTTTTTTAACTAAGGCTCTTGCGATACAAAGTCTTTGCTTTTGACCTCCACTAAAGTTCTTTCCACCTTGAGAAACGAATGTTTTTGTTCCATTAGGAAGTTTTGATATAAAGTGTTCTGTTTGAGCAACAGACAAGGCTTCTAAGATTTCTTCGTCACTTGCATTTTTGTTACCAAATCTAATATTTTCTTCTATTGTTCCACTAAACAATAATGCTTGTTGAGGAACAAATCCTATACAATCCCTAAGGGTTTTTTGTGGAATATCTTTTATATTGTAATTATCAAGAATAATTTCTCCGCTTGTTGCATCATAAAATCTAGGAATTAAGTTAATAATTGTAGATTTTCCACTTCCAGTTGAACCAATAATTGCTGTTGTAGTACCTGGTTTAGTTTTAAATGATATATGTTCAATTACAGGCGTATTACTATCAGGATAGCAAAAAGACACATCTTTAAATTCAATACTGCCTTTTTCTCTTTTTTGAAATAATTCTTCGTTAAATTTGTTGTGATCACATTCTTTTACTGTATCTTCACATTTTAAAACTTCGTTAATTCTAGACATTGATGCCATCGTTTGAGGAAGTAAGACAAGAACAAAAGCAAGCATTATAAATGATTGCATTATTTGCATTGAATATTGGCTTACAACAACAATTCCTGATACTTCATTTGCAAGAGCAGATGTATCACTTATAGTTATTCCCTCCATTAAAAAATAACCAAGTGCAAAAATACCTACATAAGCAAGATTAAAGAAAATACTAATTATAGGATCCGTTGCAGCCATGATTCGATTGGCTTTTAATATGGTTTTTGATCCGATAAAATTAACTTCATCAAACTTTTTATTCTCAGTTTTTTGTTGATTATATGCTCTAATAACTCTAATTCCTGTTAAGTTTTCTCTTAGTGTGATTGTGATGTTATCAATATTAATTTGTAATTGTTTAAATAAAGGTAATGCTAAAATTAAAAGAATGACAATACAAATAGTAATTAATGGTATAACTACAGCCAAAACTATTGCAAGTTTAGGATTTGTATAATCTTTTGTAAATATTAAAACTAATGCAACAACTATATAAGTTGGTGACATTACAAGAGTTCTAATGGCCATGATTAAGAAATTCTTTACTTGCTCAATATCATTTGTAGTTCTTGTAATTAATGAAGCAGTTCCAAACTTAGAATAATCAGTTAATGATAAAGAATTAACTTTTTTAAACATCTCTTCTCTTAAATCTTGAGCAACATGTGCAGATAAATATGTTCCAAAGAAGTTTTGGATTGAAGCTAAAATAAAGACACCAAGAGATAATAGAAGCATCCATCCACCTTGAACCCATATTTGATTTATAGCATCATCTGGTTGTGGAATTTTTGTAATTATTGATTGGATAGCATTCATCCTATCTGGAAGTTGTAATTGTAGGAAACATTGAATAATAATAGCAACCCATACAAGAAGAACTAACCACCATCTTTTCATTAAGACTTTGATTAATTTTTTCATATCTTTCATTACCTCGCAATAATTTTAACTAATTCATTAGAATTTATTTTTTTAGCTATTTCTGGGCATTTAATTGTTGAATATAATAAACCTATAAAATAATTAAGATGTAATATAATTAATTCTTTTGGTTCTATATTTAGAAAATGTCCTTCTTTTTGACATTCTCTTATTATTTTTGTTAATTTAACTTCAAAACGTAATGTTGGTTGAATTAAATCTTCTGATAGAGATTTATTTAAAGGAAGTGTTAAAAATAAGAATAAATAATATCTTTTTAAATTATTTGAAGAAATAATATCTAATAAATATTCTTGGATTTTTAAATATTTATCAAAAAAAGAAATTGGCAAATTAATAATAGAATTATAATCAATCCCAATAACGTCATGTGATTGTCTTCCAAGATCAACTAAAATGTCTTTTTTGTTTGTATAGTAATGATATATTAATCCATGAGAGCATTTTATTTTTTTAGCAATATCATCCATTGAGACTGTATCAAAACCATTTTTAACAAAAAGTTCTAAAGCTGCGTTTAGAATTTCGTTTCTTCTCTTATCTTTAATAACTTTGTTTTGTTGTAATGTTCTAGGCATACGATAATATTAGTATCAATTGACAAATGTGTCAATAAAAAAAGAACATACTTTTTTATTTTTATAACTTTAAAAATAAAAGCTTAAATAGTATGATTAATTACATGAAATTGATTGTAGGATTAGGGAATCCAGGAAAAGAATATGAACACACTAGACACAACATGGGATATGATGTTGTTGACCTTTTTGCGTCTTCATTAGGTTTTGATATTGATAAAGTTGGTTTTAAAGGGTTATATACAAAAGTTAAATATTTCAATGAGGATATTATTTTGTTAAAACCTACAACTTATATGAATCTTAGTGGTGATTCAATAGTTTTATTGAAGAATTATTTCAAAATTGATATTGAAGATATAATAATTATATATGATGATATGGACACTAAAGTTGGTAATATTAGATTAAAAATTAAAGGAAGTAGTGGCGGACATAATGGAATTAAATCAATTATTGCTAATTTAAAAACAGAAGAATTTAAGCGTATTAGAGTAGGCATTGGAAAGCCAGTATTTAATATAATTGACTATGTATTAGGTAAACCATCCTCTGAAGAACAAGAATTAATTAATAAAGCACTTCAGGATGCAGTAGATGCTTTAAAAATTTCTATTAAAGAATCATTTAATAAAGCAATGACTATTTATAACAAGGAGAATAAATTATAAAGCTAGAAGATTTTATCATTTCACCATCAAATAGTTTTAACCCCCCTATTAATGAAAAAATAGGGTTTTTTGTGTGTGATCAATTAATTGGTCCTACACTTTATGCTTTAAATAAATATAAAAATAGTAATAAAAATATCGTAATTTTTGCTTCAAATAATTATGAATTAAATAGATTAAAATCTTCACTTGCTAATTATATTCCAAGCGAAGATTTTATATATTTTGAAGAAGATGAATTAATTAGGGTTGAATACATTTCTAGATCTAAAGAAATGAATGCACAAGAATTATATGCTTTAGATTCATTATTAAATGCTCAACATAAAATAATTTTGTTATCTCCATCTTCATTGTATAGATTTTATCCAAATAAAAATGTATTTAAAGCAGCTTCTTTTAGCTTAAAGATAAATGATGTAATTGATGTTAATGAATTAGTAAATAAATTAACAAGATGCGGCTATTTAAAAGTAAATAAAATTGATCAATCATTACAATTTGCAAAAAGAGGAGATATTGTTGATGTTTTTCCAATTAATTCAAAAAATCCAATTAGAATTGAATTTTTTGATGACCAAATTGAAAGTATTAGAGAATTTGATATAAGTACCCAATTATCAATTAATAAAATAGATTCTATAAAAATTTTACCAGCTTCTATTCTTGTTTTAGATTCTTCAGATTATGAAAATAATAAGGAAATCATAGTAAAATTGAAGGAAAAATCGATGAAATCTTTATTAGATTATGGAAAGAAAAATCTTGAAATTGAATGTGATAGACTGCTTGAAGAAGTAGAAAACGGATTCTTAAGTAGTCGAAATTATAAATATTATGGTTTATTAAATAAAAATTGTAATTCAATTATTGATTATATCTCAAATTACGATTTAATTATTGCTAACGAGGAAGAATTTAAAAGAAATAAAGAATCACTCTTTCTAGAAGCTGATGAATTTATGAATGAATTAATATCCGCTGGAAAAGCATTGTTAGGTGTAAAATATTTTTCTTCTTTGGTAAATGAAGTCGGAAATCCTATTGAAATTGATGTATTCAATGAATTTTATTCTCATAAAAACAGTTTTGAATTACCATATAAAAGAGTTTCTTTTTATAATAAGCATTTTAAAAATGTTGGACTTTTAATCAATGAATATCTAAAAAACAATTATAAAATTATTTGTTGTATAGATGAGGAATATCAACTTAAAAAATTAAAAGAATATTTACTTGATGCAAACATAGAATTTAGTGAAGTAAATGAGTTAAACAAAAACATAATTTCAAATGTCTTAATTTTACATACAAATTTATATGAAGGCTTTGAAAATAGTTTGGAAAACATAGTGTTTTTGAGTTCAAACGAGCTGTTTGGTATTAAGCATTCAAAATCTAGATTTTATTCTAAATTTAAAGAAGGAACAGTTTTAAATAGTTATTTAGAATTAAATAGTGGTGATTATGTTGTTCATGAAACAAAAGGTATTGGCAAATTTTTAGAAATTACAACAATGCTACAAGATGGAAAACATAAAGATTATCTAAAAATTGAATATGCAAATAATGAACATCTTTATGTTCCTTTATATCAATTTGATTTAGTTAGAAAATATTCAGGAAGAGATGGTTATACACCTCAATTATCGAGGCTCACTTCGAAAGACTGGGAAAAGAAAAAACAAAAAATAAAAGAAAAAATTAACGATTTAAGCGAAAGATTATTAAATTTATACCAAGAAAGAAAAAACATTCAAGGTTTTGCTTTTGAAGAAGACAATGATCTACAAAAAGAATTTGAGGATAAGTTCGAATTTAATCTTACAGATGATCAAATTAAATCTTTAGATGAAATTAAAAAAGATATGGAAGCGAGTTCACCAATGGATAGACTGCTTTGTGGAGATGTTGGATTTGGAAAAACAGAAGTTGCTTTTAGAGCAGCTTTTAAAGCAATTTTAACTGGAAAACAAGTCTGTTTGTTATGTCCTACTACTGTTTTAGCTAAGCAACATTATGAAGTTGCTTTAGAAAGATTTAAAGATTTTGGAGTTAATATTGTTCATTTATCAAGATTAAATACTGACAAAAACAATAAAGAAATAACTGAACAAATTAAAGATGGCAAAGCTGATTTTGTAATTGGAACGCACAAAGTTTTATCTAAGACTGTACAATTTAAAAACTTAGGTTTACTAATAATAGATGAAGAGCAAAGGTTTGGTGTTGAACAAAAAGAAAAGATTAAGGAAAGATACAAGAATTTAGATGTATTAACGCTTTCTGCTACTCCAATTCCTCGAACTTTACAATCTTCTTTAATTGGATTGAAATCTGTATCAAATATTAAAACAGCACCAAGAGAAAGAATGCCAATTCAAACTTATGTTACAACTTATGATGAAAATTTATTAAGAGATATTATAAAAAGAGAATTAGCAAGGGATGGGCAAATATATTTTGTATATAATTACATCGATAATATTTATAACATGGCCTCATTAATCCAAAAATTAATTCCCAATATTAAAATTGGCGTTATTCATGGGCGACTTGAAAAAGCTGATATTGATGATGTAATGAACAGTTTTTATAATCATGAAATTGACTTACTATGTTCTACCTCAATTATTGAAAATGGTATTGATGTAAAAAATGCTAATTTAATTATAATTTATGACGCTGATCATTTTGGGCTATCTCAGCTTTATCAAATTAAAGGAAGAGTTGGAAGAGGAGATAGATTAGCTTATGCCTATTTAATGATAAGAAACAACAAAGAAATAACTGATGATGCGAAAAAGAGACTTAAATCAATTCAAGATTTTACAGAATTAGGAAGTGGATATAAAATTTCTCAAAGAGATTTAATTATTAGGGGGGCTGGGGATATATTAGGCCCTCAACAATCAGGATTTATTGATGAAATTGGCATAGATTTATATTTAAAAATCTTAAAGGAAACAATTGAAGAAAAGAAATCTGGTAAACCAGTAGTAGAATCTTTACCTGTTTTTTCTAATTTAAATATTGATGCATATATTCCTTCAACATATGTAAATGATGAAAATAAATTAGAAATTTATCAGCGTATTATTGAAGCAAAAGATGAAAATAGTTTAATAAAAATTAAAAACGAAATAAAAGATATTTATGGCCAAATTCCAGATAGTGTTAATTTATTATTTGATAAGAGAAAAATTGATATTAAACTAGAAAAACATGATATTTTTAATTCTTTAAATGAAGACCAACAATTTGTAATTGTAAATCTTTCAGCTCAATTTTCATCTATTGATGGTATTGGAACGAACTTATTTACTAGTTTAATATCATTAGTAAATGTTATTAAAATTACTTATACCAATAAACGTCTGTCAATTAAGGTTTATAAACGAAATAATTGGGTAAAAACATTAAATACCATATTAGAAACCTGTGAAAATTTATATAATAAAGTTGAAGAGAAGGATGTATATGAGGATTGATAAATATTTAAAAGTAACAAGATTAATTAAAAGAAGGGCTGCTGCAAAAGAATTGCTTGATAGAGGCATCTTTTTAATAAACGGTAAAGTTGCAAAGCCTTCAAGTGAAGTTAAACAAAATGACATGTTAACTTTATCTTTAGGAAGACATCAATTACTTGTTAAAGTATTAAATTGTTTAGAACATGCAAATAAAGAACAAGCTAATAAAATGTATGAAATTATAGAGGATAATATTATTAATGAAATTGAATCTAAAATTGAATAATAAGTATATTATTGGTGTTAGTTATGGGCCTGATTCAATGGCTCTTTTAGATTTGCTTTTAAAAAATCATTATGATTTTGTAGTATGTCATATAAATTATCATTTAAGAGAAGAATCTAATGAAGAACAAAAAAATTTAGAAAATTATTTAAAGCTATATGACATTAAATATTATATTAAAGAAGTTAGCTACAAAGAAGACGACAAAAATATTGAAGCTTGGGCAAGAGATATTAGATACACCTTTTTTAAAGAAATTTGTAAAAAAGAAGCGACAAATCATATTGTTATTGCTCATAATGAAGACGATTTAATAGAAACATATTTAATCCAAAAAAAGAGAAATAGTATAGTTTCTAGATATGGATTAACAACAAAATATAAAGAGAATGGATTTGTTTTTTATAGACCATTACTTAAATATTCTAAGGATTATTTACTTAAATATTGCAATAAATTTCATATACCTTATAGCATTGATAAATCAAATTTTGATACAAAATATTTACGAAACAATTTAAGAATTAATTATGTATCTAAATTAACAAAAGAAGAAAGAAAAAATATTAAAAAAGATATATTTGAAGATAACAGAATTTTAAAAAATAAATTAGATTTAATAAAATCTTTGATACATAAAACTATTTTATCGCAAGAAGATATTTTGCAATTAGATGTTGATTTATTTAATTTATTAATTGTTGAAAAATTAAAAATAGTTGGTATTTCATATGGTTTTTCAAAAAAATTTGCCTTAGATATTTATTTAAAAATTAAAAACGATATCAATTTTGAATTTAAAAATAATAAATTTATGATTACTTATTCCTATAAGACATTTCTTATTTCACAAAATATAAGTAAGAATTATTTATATATAATTTCTAATTTACAAAAAAACGATATTTTTAAAATTTATAAAAAATCAAAATTCTATCCTTTAATTCAAACAAAAGGAAAATATATAAAAAATGTATCAAAAAATGATTATTTAGAAATTAATGGAATACGAAAAAAAGTCTCGAGGTTATTTATCGATCAACATATGCCTAAATATTTAAGAAATATTTGGCCTGGAGTTTATGATGAAAATGATGTTTTACTTTACACCCCCCATTATCAAGAAAATGGATATAAAAACAAAGAATCTGTTATTTTATTTAATGACCTAGTACTAATAAAGTGTTTTTTACTTTATAAAATAAAGTAGTTATTGTAAAATTAACAATACGAAAGGAGTAGTTGTTTATGAAAGAAAGAAAACCTATATGGCGTTCAATAGTTGTTTGGATCATTATACTTGGTGTTTTGGGTGTAATTTCCTTTTTTGTAATTTCTAATTTAGTTGGTCAACAATACAACTCAATTTCTACTTCTCAATTTGAATCACAATTATATGAGGTTAATGACTCATCAGAGGAAGATAAAAATGATTTCATTATTTATAGTTATTCAACTGTAGAAGATAATAATAAAGTTGATGTTAAAACGAATGTAGCAATTAAAAATTCAGATGGATCTTACAGTAAGAAATTTTATCAAATTTCTACAACACATGATCATTATTATGGAGAAAATAAGGTTTGGACAACAGGTTATGCAAATGATGGTTTATCAATCGACCAAGCATTAAGTAATGAAGTTTTAGCTGCAAAGAGTATTACAGATCCTAATTTTATTTCATTAGTTGGGAAAAATACTATTTCAGGTAATGTAAGTCAATATCAACAAAATTGGTTTGTTTCATGGTTACCAACTATTATCACTGTTGTTGCATTTGTTTTATTAGGATTCTTCTTCTTTAGAATGTTATCTTCAGTTGGTGGATCTAATAGTAAAGCAATGGATTTTAATAAATCAACAGCAAGAAAAGTTGATGACTCAAGAGTAAGATTTTCCGATGTCGCAGGTTGCGATGAAGAAAAAGCTGAAATGGTTGAATTAGTTGATTATTTAAAAGATCCAAAGAAATTTACTAAGTTTGGTGCTAAGTTACCTAAAGGTGTTTTATTAGTTGGTCCTCCAGGAACAGGTAAAACATTACTTGCAAAAGCAGTTGCTGGTGAAGCAAAAGTTCCATTTTTCTCAATTTCTGGTTCTGACTTTGTTGAAATGTTTGTTGGTGTTGGTGCAGGAAGAGTAAGAGACTTATTTAAAAATGCTAAACAAAATGCCCCTTGTATTGTATTTATTGATGAAATTGATGCTGTTGGAAGACAAAGAGGAGCAGGACTTGGTGGTGGAAATGATGAAAGAGAACAAACATTGAATCAACTTCTTGTTGAATTAGATGGTTTTGAAGAAAATTCAGGAATTATTGTTATTGCTGCTACAAATAGAGATGATGTTCTTGACCCTGCTTTATTAAGAGCTGGACGTTTTGATAGGCAAATTACTGTTAATTTACCAGATAGAAAAGGTAGAGAAGCAATTTTAAGAGTTCATGCTAAAAACAAACATCTTGAACCAAGCATTGACTTTGCTCAATTAGCAAAAAGAACAGTGGGATTTAGTGGTGCTGATTTAGCAAATATTTTAAATGAAGCTGCAATTTTGGCAGTAAGAGGTAAGAGAGAATTGATTTCAATGGCTGATATCGATGAAGCTATTGATAGAAGAATTGCTGGACCTGCTAAATCTAGTAAAGGATTAAATGAAAAAGAAAGAGAAATGGTTGCATATCATGAGTCAGGACATGCAATTATTGGCTTAACTTTAGAACATGCAGATAAGGTAAGAAAAATTACTATTATTCCTCGTGGTAGAACTGGTGGACATGTTCTTATGGGACCAGACGATGATAGATTTTTAGTTACTAAAAGTGAATTAGAAGCTGAAATTGTTGGATTACTTGGTGGAAGAACTAGTGAAGAAATATTTTTTAAAGATGTTTCAACCGGTGCAAGCAATGACATAGAAAGAGCAACCTTAATTGCTCGTAGTATGGTTGTTGAATATGGTATGTCTAGTCTTGGACCTATCCAATATGAAAAAGATGCTGGTAGTGTCTTCTTAGGAAGAGATTATACTAATTCTCAAAAGAATTTCTCTGCTGCTGTTGCTGATGAAATTGATAGAGAAATTAGAAAAATTATCGAAACAGCTCATGCTGAGGCCACAAGAATTATTACTGAAAGAAAAGATGATGTAACATTAATTGCAAAGACTTTACTTGAATATGAGACAATTAATGAAGAGGAAATTGATTATCTTTTAAAGAATCGTGAAATGCCAAAAGAAACAGTAAAACAAAGAGATACTGCAATGTCTATGGCAAGTGATGAAATGAAAAAGAAGATATCAAGTGACTCAATTATCAATGAAGAAAAAGCAACTATAGAATCTACGGAAGAAAAGAAAGAATCTTCTAAGGAAGAAGATAAGAAAGAATAATGTCTTTCTTTATTGGAAATATAAAAATTACAAAGAGAGTTATCCTTGCCCCAATGGCAGGGATAACCTCTTTTTCATATCGTAAATTTATGAATAAGTTTGGAGTTGGGCTTACTTATTCAGAAATGATAAGCGATTGTGGTTTAATTTATGGAAATGAAGGCACTTTGGAACTTTTAAAAAGCGATGGAAGCGATCGACCACTTGCGATTCAACTTTTTGGTGGAAGTAAGGAAACAATTTTAAAAGGTCTAGAAATTTTAAATTCAATGAAGATTTCATACGATATTTTAGATTTAAATCTTGCTTGCCCAGTTCCTAAAGTTGTTAAAAATAATGGAGGGAGCAGTTGGTTAAAAGATCAAAGCAAGTTATTTGAAATGGTAAGTGCTGTATGCCAAAAATCTATTAAACCAGTAAGTTGTAAAATTCGTTTAGGATATAATGATGTAAATGTTTATGAAACATGTAAAACATTAGAAAAAGCAGGGTGTAAATTTATTGCAATTCATTGTCGTACAAAAAAACAATTATATTCAGGACTTCCAGATTTTTCTGCAATTAAGGATTTAAAGAAAGTAATTAGTATTCCTTTTTGTGTAAGCGGGAATATTTATACAGTAAATGATGCTCTTGAAGCATTAAAAATTACGAATGCTGATGCAGTAATGGTTGCTCGTGGTGGCATAGGAAATCCAAATTTAATTAAAAATATTAATAAGGCTTTAAATAATGAACCATATAATGAAAACAAAAACCTAAGTGAACAATTAGATTATTTAACTGAATTTTCTTTAAGTTTAATTAATGAATTTGGTGAAATTAAAGCAATTAGAATGCTTAGAGGAATTGCTACAAAATTTTTAGATGGCATACCTGATATGAAGAAATATAAAAATAAAATCTCTCAGGAAACGAAAACAAAACAAGATTTATTAAATATTATTGAAGAAATTAGAGAAAATTATATAAATTAACTTAAAAACTAACCTATTTTAATATAAAATATATAAGCATTTAAGAGGTGATAACATGGAAATTAATGAGAATGGTATTATCGTTGAAAGATTCAGCGATGAAAAATTAACAGATCAAGAATTAGCAAGAAGAGAAAAACTTAAAAAACTAGAAGATTTAGGAGTATATCCATGGGGTGAAAAATTTGAACGCACCCATTCTATTTTAGCTTGTAGAGATGCAGCAAAAGATAAAACTGAAGAAGAATTAGAAGCGAATCCAATTAATGTTAAAATTGCTGGTAGAATTTTATTGCTTAGAAGGAAAGGTAAAGCCGCTTTCTTTAACATTAAAGATAAAGAAGGAAATCTTCAAGCTTATATTTCTATTGATACAGTAGGTGAAGATGAATACGAAATTTTTAAGCTTACTGACATTGGAGATATTGTCGGTCTTGAAGGACGATTAATGTTAACAAGAACTGGGGAATTAACAATTAGAGTCTCCAAATTTACTTATTTAACAAAAGCCTTAAAACCATTACCAGAAAAATATCACGGATTAACTGATATTGAAGAAAGATATAGACAAAGATATCTTGATTTAATTACTAATGATGAATCAAAAAGAGTTGCTTTATTAAGACCAAAAATTATTAGAAGTATGCAACATTATTTTGATGAAAGAGGATTTGTTGAAGTTGAAACCAGTGTTCTTCAACCAATTCTTGGTGGAGCAAATGCTAGACCATTTATTACTCATCATAATACTTTAAATAAAGATTTTTATCTTCGTATTGCAACTGAACTTCAATTAAAAAGATTAATTGTTGGTGGACTTGAAAAAGTATATGAATTTGGGCGTCTTTTTAGAAATGAAGGCATGGATACAAAACATAATCCTGAATTTACAACTGTTGAATTATATGAAGCATATGGCGATTTAGATTCAATGAGACAATTGATAGAAGGTTTGATTAGAAATACATGTTTAGAATGTTTAGGAACTACCAAGATAAATTATCAAGGAATTGATATTGATTTTGGTCCTGAATTTAGATGGGTTTCTATGGCAGAATTAGTTAAAAATAAATTAGGAATTGATTTTGAAAGAACAGATCTATCATTTGAAGAGGCAAAAGAATTTGCAATATCAAAAGGCATAAAAGTAGAACCACATTGGACAAGCAATGGTTATATTTTAAATGCTTTATTTGAAGAATTTTGTGAACAAGATTTAATTCAACCAACATTTGTTCATGGTCATCCAATTGAGATTTCTCCATTAACTAAAAAATCAAAAGATCCAAGATTTACTGAAAGGTTCGAGTTATACATGAATTGCACTGAATACTGCAATGCTTATAGTGAGTTAAATGATCCATTTGATCAAAAAGAAAGATTTGAAGCTCAATTAAGAGCTAAAGAACTTGGAGATGATGAAGCAAACGAAATGGATTATGATTTCTTAAATGCTTTAAATTATGGTATGCCTCCAACAGGTGGAGTTGGATTAGGTGTTGATAGATTTGTTATGTTATTAACAAATAGCGCATCTATTAGGGATGTAATTCTCTTCCCTACAATGAAAGATAGAAAATAATAATTTATAGTTTAAAATTTATTAAAAATGGCGTCTTGTATATTGAAGACGCTTTTTCTTTACAAAATACTTAAATTTCGATAAAATATTTGAGCATTAAAGCATTCTTCTCTCCTCAAATATACAAAAGATTTGAGGCGAAGTCCAAAGGGAGGTTAAAAGGTATGAAAAAGTACGAAATTATGTACATCTTAAAAGCAGACCTTGATGATGCTTCAAGAAAAGGTGAAATTGAAAAACTTCACGGATTATTAACAAAAGGTGGTGCTACCATTGCTAATGTTAATGAATGGGGTTTAAGAGATTTAGCTTATCCAATCAAGAAGCAAACAAAGGGCTACTATGTTGTCATTAAGATTCAAACTGAATCAGCTGACGCATTTAAAGAATTTGATCGTCTTTCAAAAATTGATCCTGCTGTCTTAAGATATCTTATTACAGTTGATCACGAATAATTTGGAGGAAATAATATGGTAAATCGTGTCGTTTTAGTTGGAAGGTTAACAAAGGATCCAGAATTAAGAAGAACTAATAATGGAACCCCTGTTACATCGTTTACATTAGCATTTACAAATAGAACAAAGAATGCTGATGGTAGTAATTCATCAAGTTTTGTCAATTGCACTGCATGGAATAAAACTGCTGAAATTGTCTCTCAATATTGCTCAAAAGGTAGTCAACTTTGTGTTGATGGAAGATTGGTAGAGACTAAATTCCAACGTAAAGATGGTACGAATGCTTCACGCGTTGAAATCGTTGTTGAAAACATTGAATTATTAGGTAAGAAAAATATAACAGAAGATAAGAATGATGGTTATGTCGCTGACACCAGTTCAGATGATGTTTACGAGAAGGAAAGTGATAGTGCAGCTGGTGACATGGCAGATGATGACCTTCCATTCTAGAAAGGAAAACATGGCTTATTTAAAGAAAAGAGTAAGAAAAAAGGTTTGTTACTTTACAAAGAACAAAATCAAATACATTGACTACAAAGATGTTGAAACATTAAGAAAGTTTATTACATCTGGTGGAAGAATTTCTCCACGTAGATTAACTGGAACAAGCGCAAAGTATCAAAGACAACTTAAAACAGCTATTGAAAGAGCTCGTTTTATGGC
>JAEDOI010000066.1 GCA_016302065.1 Bacilli bacterium
AAAACGAAGCTTTGATTTATTTAAAGAAATCACTTCCTCTTTTAAAAAGAACTAAATGTTATGTTGTAGGTCATTCAAAAGGAGGTAATTTAGCAATATATTCTACTTCAAATTTAACTATAAAAGAACAAAAGAAAATATTTAAAGTATATGCTTTTGACTCTCCTGGATTTAAAGATGCTTTCTATGAAACATCAAATTTTAAAAATATAAAGGATTTAATATGTTTTTTTGCTCCAAACGAATCAATTATCGGAAGATTGTTAATACAAAATTATAAAATTAATATTATTAAATCCAATGCTTCTTTACTTAGTCAACATAATTTATATACTTGGGAAGTAAATGAAAAAACCATAGTGAATGTCAATTCTTTTTCAAAAATAAGTGATAAAATAACTTCATTTATTAATGATAGAATTAAATGTTCGTCTTCAAAAGATTTAGATTTATTTATAGAAAAAATATTTACAATATTAGAAAAACAAGGTGATGGAATACATCTTAAAAGTGAAAACGAAACATTAACAAATTTATTTTTAACTTTATTAAAAGAATTAGTATTTGATAAAGAATCTCGTGGTTTATTAATTAAATTTTTAAAAAAGAAGCTTTAATTTAGTGAAATTTTAAAAAAGTGTGTCAATAGTTGTACCAATATATTAAAAATAAATAAAATATATTTATTTTTTGTTTAATATAAATACAAATATAAATATAATAATTTATATATGATTTTTGCCATAGTTTATACGGTTGTTTTATTAATACTTGCTATAATTACGTTTATTTTTTCGTTTCAAGGTTTTAGAAAGAAAAAGATTTTAGGTAAACTACTAGGAGTTATTTCAATAATTATCGTTATTTCTAGTGGATCTTATTTAGTTAGTGTTTTAAGTAAAAATCATGCCGTTGTTAATGTATTTGCTAATATTTATTTTGGAACTATCAGTATAATTTTAGCTTTATATACAGTTATTAATACTTTGTTTTGTAGATTTAAGTTTAATAAATTTTACAAATCGTTTTTTATAATTGTTGGAACATACGCTACAGTTGAATTTTGTTTATTTATTGTAAATATTTTTGTTCCATTTGATATTGAATTTGTTCCATCTACTTATGAAAATATTGCACCATATTTTATATACAAAATGCATATTCCATATTATTTCCACTTAGCTTATTCTTATTTAATGATTTTATTTGTCTTTATCCAACTGATTGTTGTTACAACAAGAACTCCTGGAGCATATAAAAAATCATATATTTATGTTATTGTTGGACTAGCTTTAATTATTTTAGTAAACGCTATTTTCCTTTTTGTTCCATCAAGTAATGTTATATCAAGATTTGATATGTCACTTCCTGGATATTATATTCTTTTGTTAATGATATTTTATTTTGAATTCTATTATAAAAAGAATGGAATGGTTCCAGTATTTAAAGGATTTATTGTAGATAATTCAAGTGAAGGGTATGTTCTCTTTGATTATCAAAATCGATTAGTTTTAACAAATGATAATGCTAAAAGAATGTTACTTAATATAAAACTAGATGATGAATTAACAAATGATGAATTTTTACAACTTCTTGATTTTGAACTTCCTTCTAGAAAAACTGCTAATCAAATTACTATGTTTCAACTTACATTAAATAAAGGAAATGAAAGCAAAACATTAAGATGCACATTTAGAACGATAGTTAGCAAGAGAAATGAAGTTTTGGGTTGTATTTATTCTTTTGCAGATGCTGAACTTGAAAACGATATTCTAACTGGTTTTCAATCTTATAATTCATTTTTAAAACTTGTTAAAAGTGAAAGAAATTTCTTTACTGATGATTTAACTTTTACAATGATTGATATTGATGAATTAGGCTTAATAAACTCTACTAGATCATATAATTATGGTGATCAACTTATTCAGCAATTATCTCAACTAATGAAAAAATATTTTCCTAAAAACAGTTACTTTATAAGGTGTGAAGAAGCTGCGCTTGGTGTGTTTACAATTGACTTGAGTGAAGATAACATTATTGACATATGTAATAGTATTAAAAAGGAATTTCCATATTCTTTTCAATTTGCTTTTGGAGAAATTAATAGTGAAGATAATTTATTAGAAAAATTACGTATTGTAGAAAATTCATTAAACACTAAAAAAATTCTTGATAGCAAATCAAAAAGAAGTAATAACCTTAAAGCCCTTCTTTCTACTCTTCAAGAAGTTGATAAAGATACCTTAGCTCATGTTGAAAGAACTAAGGTTTTAGCAGAAAAATTAGGTAAAAGATTAGGATTAAATTCAATTGAAAGAACAAGATTAAGTCTTCTTTCAATGCTTCATGATATAGGTAAAATAACAATTCCACTTGAAATTTTAAATAAGCCAAGTTCACTAAATGAAGATGAATGGGAAGTTTTAAAAACTCATACTATAAAAGGAAAAAATATTGCTTTGTCCTCTCCTTTATTTAAAGATATTGCTGATGAAATATTGCATCACCATGAAAGATGGGATGGAATGGGCTATCCTGATGGATTAAGCAAGGAAACAATTCCACTTTTAAGTAGAATTGTTTCAGTAGTTGATAGCTTTGATGCGATGATTTCTGATCGTCCATATAGAAAGAGAATGAGTGTAAATGAAGCAATAGAAGAATTAAAAAGAAATAGTGGAACTCAATTTGATCCTCGAGTAGTAAGTGAGTTTATTCCTTTAGTTGAAGATAAAACAAGTAAAAAAGTAAAAGGAGAAACAAATATCACTGAAAAGTTTATTGTAAATAATAAGAGCAATAAGTCTTATTCTAATTATGTAAATACATCTGTTTTATTTTCTAAATATATTATTGATGATGGGGTAGTAATTACAACAGTTGATGATAACTTTACTAAACTTACTGGATATACAAAAGAAGATGTAAAAAATGGTTTGAAACAATTAGATTTAATTCCTGATGAAGATAAGATATATTATGCTGAGCAAGTTGCTCAACTTATGACAGTTAATCAATTCTGTTTTATTGAACATAGAATAAAGAAGAAAGATGGAACTTTAATTAATGTATTTTGCTATGGAAGCAAATATTATGATTCAGCTAAAAAAATGTATCGTGATGAAATCCTTGTATTTAATATAGATGGATCTTTCTTTATTAAAGATATAATAAAGAAAGAAGAAGATAAATCTAACATTAGATTAAAATCTTGGGAAAAAGTGTATAGAACTGATTCATTAACTAATCTATTAAGTCATAATGCTTTTAAAAATGATGCTAGTTTAGAATTATTAAATAATACTAAAGGACATATCTTTATTATGATAGATATTGATTCATTTAAAGATGAGGTTTCTATTCTATTGGATTATCATATTTA
>JAEDOI010000067.1 GCA_016302065.1 Bacilli bacterium
TATTGCTTTGACATTTGGATTATTAGCAATTTTTTCTGCATTATTTTCAATATCTAAGTACATATGTAATTTATTAAAAGAAAATGTTGAAATTTTTGCTTCTCTTATAACTTCCCAACCCAAGTTCATAACTTTGACTTGCAATTCATCTAAAAAAGATTCTATATCTTGATCTTCAAATGAAGGTATTTCAATACCATATTGACTTGAAAGTAAATATTGGAGTGTCATATTCAAAGAAATATCTTCGTCAAAATGCTTAATAAAGTATGGTTTTGTTACAGAATCATTTTGAATAGTAATTGGAACCATTAATATTGGAGCTTTATATTCAATATTAGATTCACTGCTCTCCTTCCATTTTAAGAAACCAAAGGCAATATAGAGGATATTTACACCCCTTTCACTAATAGACTCAAGAGATTTTTTCATTAAGGTTTTTAATATTTTTTTAGTTGCAGAAAATTGGTTAAACAAAAGAAATTGTGACTTTGGTACTTTATTGTAATAAGCATTAATAAAAAGGTCCCTATTTAATTTATTTCGATCCTCTGAAATTGTAGACTCATCATCAATATCATCCTTAATATCAAAAACTTGTATAGAAGAATTTGTTGTAACTTTAGTAAAAGCATCATGAAAAGAAGGTAAAACAATCTCTAATGTTGAACTTTTTGTATCATGAAAATTTACTAGATTATTCCTTTTTCCTAAATCAAGTAATTTTTTCTTCCATAAATCAATTTCTTGAATATTATTTAGATTTTCCTCTGACATCTTAAGAAACCTCCTATAAATGAATAATTAACTACACTTAGTTATTCCTTAAAGCAATATTTTCTAATTAAATTTTTGTAAAATTTTCTCAAACAATCGTTTCTATAATCCTCATTTTCAATTAATAACAAACTTTACAAAACCAAGAAATTTAAAAAAGCCAAAAAATAATTTCCATATTTATTCTACTGATTTTAAGCTTTCTGCCATATTTACTTTATTAACTCGATTAGAAATAGCAATATTTACAACAAAAGCTGTAACAACACTAATTAAGAATCCAATTACAAAACTATACCAGAATATTATATAAATCCAAGATATTAATGGAGTTATATTAGTACTTAAAACTAAATACTCAAGAGGATATCCAAGAAGTAAACCAAGGAGTGCTCCAATAATAGTTAAAATCATAACTTCATACACTAAAGATCTAGCTATTTCAAGGCGAGAGAAACCTAATACTCTTAATGTAGCTATATCTCTACTTCTTTCTTCAAAATTTAAAATTGCTAAGTTAATTAAAACTACTACTGCTAAAAGAATAGCAAATATTTTAATAGTATTAGTCATTGCTCTAATTGAAGTCATATACGAACTAATTCTTTTTTCATTATCAGTTTTTGAAACTAAACTACTAACTCCATCAACAGCTAATAATTCACTTCTTAATTCTTCTAAGTCTCTTAGAGGCTTCCCTTTTTCATCAACTTTAACATTAACCCACGCATTTAAGCTTGTTTTACTTAAGTCAGGTAATGTTTCATGATATATAAAAAGCGAGTTATTAGCAAAAGTATAGAAAATTTTTGAAACAGTCATCGAAGAATATTTCTTTCCTCCACAAACAAAATCAATTTTATCTCCTTCTTTTACTCCAAGTTCATCAGCTTTTCTTAAAGATAAACCAACGCCTTCTAAATCCCAATGTCCATCTTCATATTTATCATCAAATTTAAAATTTTCAGCTGTATAACTAAAATAAAAGATAGGAATATCAGCGTTTTTTCCATTAAAAGATACAGTAGATGTTAACTGAGAATATTCTTCACAGTTTTTAACTCCATCAATAGAAAGAATTTTATCAATCATCTTTCCTTTTTCAGTACCAGTTGCATAAGTTAAAACATAATCACAATCCAAATAATTGCTTAAATCACTATTTTTTCCATAATTTATACAATCTTCAATACCAAGTCCTCCAACTAAAAGACCAGTACAACCCATTACTCCAACAATAACCATGATCGATCTTGACATATGGACTTTAATATTTCTTAAAGCCATCATCAAACTAACATGTTTTACTGTATCTTTTCCTTTCTTTTCTTTAAATTTAATTGTAGGTGTTTTTCCTCTCATTGATTCACTAGGAACATATTTAAGTTCGTTTCTAATAACTAAATAAGTTATTAAACTAATCAAAAGCATAACTCCAAGTAAAGAAGCAAGTATAGAAATTAATGGGAAAGAATAACCAAGAAGCGGTAAAGAATATAAAATAGTGTATTTAATATTCATAACTATAGGAATTACAATTGGACCAACAATAGAGCCAAGCACAACTCCAATAAACCCAACAATATTCATATAGCAAAGATAATACCCTAAAATGGTATTACTAGTTACACCTAAAGCTTTCATAGTTCCTATTTGAATACGTTGTTTTAACATCATTTGAGTAATTGTTGTTAAAACAACTAAAATAGCAACTACAAAGAAAAGAATTGGGAATGTATAACCTAAATTACGTGATTGAACAATATCATTTTGAATAATAGCATTTGAAGGATAAGAAGAAGCATCCATTATTCCTAGCACTTTATCTTGATCTGGATAATTATCAAGATAGTATTTTTTAATTTTTTCAATAACTCTTTGAACATCTTTATTAGTTCCAACTTGAATAATAAGTTGATTATAAACTTCTTTAAATAACTCTACATACTCATTATTTTCATCTTTCATTATTTCATTTTTACTTTGTTCTACATAAACGTATAAATATACATTAAAATCTTCTTTTATTGCTTCTAAATAGTCTTTAATTTGTTGTTTAACATCTTCACTTCCACTAGGAAATTGAATTTCATCAATAAAAGAAAATAAATCGCTATATTCAACATTTGCAGCAACTTTATCTAATATTGAACATAATAATGTTCTAGCACTTACTATCATATTAGAAGTTGAAAAAGTACCATTTTGGATATTTTCTGGATGTTTCATTACCCCATTTACCTTCATTGGTAAAACTATATTATCCGTGTTAAATACCTTATCATAAGCTTTTTCAATATCTTCTTTTATAATATCTTTATTATCATTAATTATCTTTACAAGAGCTACTTTTTGTTCAAATGTTAATTCTGGATTACTATATATTGATTTAATAATTGAATCAACTATCTTATCATAGTCTCCAATAAACATTTCTTTAACATTTCCAATCGTTGATAAATCAAAAGAAACAGGAATTTCATCTCCTAATGAAAAAGTAGACTCAGTTGCTTTTTCGTATTTTTTAATCAACTCTTCATCAACAAAGAAAAAATCTT
>JAEDOI010000068.1 GCA_016302065.1 Bacilli bacterium
TCGGGTCCTAACATGTTTACTATTACTATTAAAAGTAAGTATTGCTAAATAATTGTTTTATTCTCATACTTTATTTTAATTTCTTTAAAAATAAAAGTGTTTTAATGACTTTTCTTTTTCGCATCCATGTTAGACTCCTTGGTCCGTGTTTCGAGACGGGTAGATATTTTAATTCATCAAAAGTTTAGTTTTACACAATTTTTATCTTCTTAGATTAAATTGTTTAACTTTATTGTTTTTTAATATTTATTGATTTTAATTTTTATTAATCTCATTAAATTAAATAAATTTCTTTATAAAATTCTGAAATTAACTAATAATCATTTATATTATTAAAAACAATACTTTTGTTAATATTATTTCAATCCTTTCATTTACCTTTTTCATTTTAATCATTTAAACTATCTTGTTTAAATAATATCAATTACTAAGGTTTTTACTTAGATTTCCATAATTTTTTATTAAAATATCCGTTACAATAACATTGTTTCAAGCTCTTTTAACTCTTTTTTCAAAGTTCTTTTAAGTTTTCCTTCACAGTACTTCTTTGCTATCAGTTTTCCCATAGTATTTAGACTTTTGTGAATACTATCACATTTTCAATTTATACTTCCAAATAAATTTACTCTTTTCTTAATCATATTTTAGTAATTATATAATTAATTTTGACAAGGATTTCACTTTGTCTTTCTCCTTTTTTCATAGGAATTTAAATTATTTATATAATTATTTTAAATATAATTATTCTTTTGGTTACATTTTAATTAATTTACTTTCAATCTCATATATTTCTATACTCCTTTAAAAGTTTTACAATTAATTAATTCTACCAACTTGGTCATTATTTCTTTTTCATTCGCCATTACTAAAGAAATCATTGTTATTTTCTTTTCCTTCTCTTATTGATATGCTTAAGTTAAGAGAGTCATCTTAAAAATTTCAAATCTTTTTTTAACTTTTGAATTTACTTTCTTGATTTTACTCTTAAAAAATAAATTCTTTTATTGCAATCAATTGTTTTAATTGATTTATTATAATTTATTTTATTTTAAAAAGAGGATATTGAAACTTTTATATTTAATTAAAGCTAATTAAATACTTTCATGCATTCAAATATTTACTTTTCATATTGTATATTTCAAAGTAATTATCGCAATTCATTACGTTCTTCATCGTCTGGGAAACTAAACTATCCACAATGTTATCTTTATAACTTTATTTGTAGTTTATTTTTTTTCAAATTCCTTTTTAATTCACTTTTCAATTTACATAATTTGAATTTAAATTAAATAATTTCAATTGTTTTACAAAAAAAACAATATAATTGTTTTTAGTAATGATCCTTCCGCAGGTTCACCTACGGAAACCTTGTTACGACTTCTCCTTCCTCTAAATAAGGGGGTTTACATCCATTTTTCATTATATTACTATAATAAATCCTAGAATTTCACCTCTTTATTCAATCGGTAGGAGCGACGGGCGGTGTGTACAAAGGGCAGGGACGTATTCAACTTGTGTTAATGACGCAATTTTACAAGGAATTCCTCGTTCATAACAAATAATTTCAATCATTAATCCCTGTCAAGTTTAATAATTTGAGTTTTACTTATCTTTTCAGATTAGTTAAAATATTTTCTAATAATAAATATTTATACAAGTATAAATATTTATTATTTCCAATATCTAAATTACTACTCTTTAGTATTTCCATTGTAGCGCGCGTGCAGCCCAAGATGTCTAAGGGCATCACAGACCTGTTATTGCTTAAAGCTTCCTTTATCTTTTCTTTTATATAATTTATATAATTAATTTAATTCCTTACGAAATTATTTAATTATTAATTAAATTATATTAAAGAGATTGATATGTGTCCCTTTAAGTAGTATTATTATAAAATAATAATTGTATTACTACATGAATATCTTTTAGGTATTCAACTAATTAATAGGTTTAAGTCTCGTTCGTTACCGGAATTAACCTGACAAATCATTCCACCAACTAAGAACGGCCATGCACCACTCCCCATAAAATCATGAAAGAACCTTTAATCTGTCATTCCTTATTATGTTCGGTCTTGGTAAGTTTTCCCGTGTTGAGTCAAATTAAGCCGCAGGCTCCACTCCTGGTGTGCCCTTCCGTCAATTCCTTTAAGTTTCAGCCTTGTGACCATACTCCCCCTGAAGTTCATAAACTCATAGATTTCTCTTCAAGTTCTGAATAAAGTGATTATATTATTAAATTAAATTTAAACAATTAACAAGTTAATCATTTAAATTTATTTTAATCTTTGAATTTTATCCAATCCTTGGTTAACATCGTTTATAGTTAGGACTACGACGGTATCTGATCGTCTTCGATCCCCTAACTTTCGTTCTTGATTAATGAATATAATTGAGTAAAATGCTTTCGCTCTAGTTTATCTAAAGATGATCATGGATTTTCACCTCTCCCATCTTCTTCTAAATTACCCCAATTATTCCTTTTAATCTTTTTCTCGAAATTCATTTCTGAATCTCCTTATTATTGTCCCATGCTTCATTATTCATTAACTAAAAATGTTTTGCTTTAAACACTCTATTTTATTCAAAGTAATTTTTTAAAATATTTCTATTTTAAAAATTCCTTCTGTATTATTATTGTTATTCTTTAATCAATTAATGAAAATGATCATTAATCTTTTAAAGAAAAATAATACTATATCATTCAACTACGAGCGTTTTAATCACAACAACTTTAATATATACTATTGGAGCTGGAATTACCGCGGCTGCTGGCACCAGACTTGCCCTCCAATTGCTTTCATATAATTATTTACATTATATTCATTCCTTCAATTAAAACCTTACGGCTTTAAAAGAGTTATTTGTCGTCACTACCTCTTTATGTTAAAAGTGGGTAATTTACGCGCCTGCTGCCTTCCTTAGAAGTAGTAGCCATTTTTAAAGCTCCTTCTCCGATGTCAAACCCTAATTTCTCGTTATCCGTTATAACCTTGGTAGTCCTCTATACTACCAACTAGTTGATAGATCAGATATTTTCATTGATTACTTGTTAAAATCTTACGATTTCTACAATTGTAAAATTTGTTCTTTTTCTTAATAAACTTCTTTCCTATAACTATCGGTTGATAATTATGCCTAATTGATTTGATTCAATTAGGATCGTTTCAAGTATTATCTTTATTATTCACAAAGGTATTCCTTATATTTTACTAATCAAAGAAATTATAACTGTTGTAATGAGCCGTTCGCAGTTTCATCCTTCTTGGTCTTTATACTTACACATGCATGGCTTAATCTTTAACATCAGCATATAATACTGGCAGG
>JAEDOI010000069.1 GCA_016302065.1 Bacilli bacterium
GATTTTTACGCATATAACTAATATCAAAAAGGATAACAAAAAAAAAATGACGTTTGAACTACGGTGATTATAATATCATAAAAATAAATTTTTCATAATATTTTTTTCTTATATGAGTGACAATGAAAAAATTCTTCAATTAAAGCAAAATTTTAAAAAATATTTAAAAGAAAATGTTAAACAAGAATCAATTATTTCACAAATACATTCAGAATTAGATTTTTATTACAATTCATTAAATATATGTGTTGGAAAACCAGGAACAGGAAAGACTACATTATTAATGAAACAATTGATGATTCTAAATAATGTAGGTCATAATTATGGATTAATTGTTTATTTATCAAATACAAGAGATGAATTTTTTCTAAAAACTATACAAATGTTTAATAAAATACCTATTGTTCATAAAACATTTGAAGAAGGAACAGAGTGTCTAGATGAATATTTAAATAATGAAGAAAGAAATTTTCATATATTTGTGATTATAGAGGATGCTACTGGATTATTAGAAGGTAGAAATTTTACATGGGAACAATGGCTAATAAAATTAAGACATTTAAAAATGACAGTATGGATAAACTTACATGATTGGGTAAGTATTTCACCTAAAATAAGAGAACAAGTTTCTTGTGTATATTTATGTAAAGGATTTGGAAAAACAAAATGTGGAGTAATATTCAGGCAATTGAACTTACCTTATGAATCTAAAGTAATTTATGGTATTTATTGTCAATTAAGAGATTTTCAATATTTAAAAATAGATAATATTAAAAACAAAACTAAAATAATTGATTAATTAATCTTCTAATTCTAATTCCATTTCTTCTCCTCCTTCATCAAAGAATACAGTTGGATGATTTGGATCGAAAAGAACAGTGTATATATTACCATATTTATCTTTTACTTTCTTTTTTCTTGATAAATTAAATTTACTTCTATTGTTTCCATTTTTTCCGACTGGTTTAGGTCCTTTATTAATATGAATTTCTTCATCTGATTCTTCTACCTTCCCGCCACCAGGACTTCCTGGGTTACTAGCAGGAATGACTGGATTGGAAGAAGGGACGTAATCTTCATAAGTGTAAACTTTTGTCTTAGGAACATTTTCTGGATGATATCTTTTATCTTCATGCTCTTTTTCATTACCACCTTTAGCATAAGTAGGAATATATTTTTCGGCATCAGTCAATGCAGCTTGTTCATCAGGAGATAATTTTTTAGCTGGATAATCTTTTAAGACAGTACTATTTATTTGAATTGTTCCATCGAAATAAGCATGTTGAGGTGCTATTGCTTTTAAAAGAGAATAATAATCGAAATTAACGGCTTTCCCCGTTTTCATTTTTAATTTAACCTTTTCATTATCTCTTAAATCTTTAAAGAAGACTAAGTTTGGAGTGCATCTATTTTTATCTTTATTATAAAATACTAATTTTGATAAGAATGAATTTACATTAATTCTAAAATAGCTTCCTATTACTTTTATTTCTGCAAGATAACTACTTACTTCTTTGTAATTCATGTTTTCAGCTCCTGTAAACAAAAAAATAACAGGAGCAATTGTTATTGGTAATAATATATTAAGTGAGTAGCAAGGAAATTGAATTAAACGAATGTAAGGATTTGATATTTCTCTTGAAATTTTTCCAGTTCCTGACTTTGAATCTTTAATTCTTGGAATAATTGTTTTTAATTTTGATTCTACATATTCTACGTTATTATCGTAATTATCCATGCTAAGATCCATGAATTTACTAAGTTTTCCTGTTACTGCAGTTCTTTGCTTTCTTGGAATATTAATATTCTTATTTTTAAGAGTTGGAGGAGTAATTGTGTTTACTCCCGAATCTTTTTTAACTAAAACATAAGGATTAACATATGTCAAAATTGAGACTACCTTTGCATAAATTGTAATAACAATTTGGGCGGCAAAAATATATTCATTACCTATTGAGTAGGAACCTGTAGGTACTTGTTTTCCATTTGAAGTAGTCATTATATCTACAATTCCATTATTGAAAAAAATAGAATTTATTGTTGCAGAGCTACTTAATCCTTTCAAATAAGTAAGAAAATCTTGTTTTGGAACTGCTGAATCTTTAAATCCTGCTTTAAGATTACTAATTATCGTGGCTACTGCATTAATTGATTTTTTTCCTACTGTTATTCCTTCATCTTTAACAACATCTTTAAACATATCATTTACAATTTCTAACACTATAGTTATATTTTTGAATAATACAATAATATTATCATAATTCCAATATCTTGGTTTATCCAATCTAATAAAGAAATTTTCACTTCTTATATAATTTTCATAACCAATATAAGTAGGAGATTTAAATAATTTTTCTGCAAATCTTAATTGATTCTTTGAAAATACTGTATAATCAATATAGTCAGGAATTTGAAGAAGTTCATCTCTAACTACTGATGGATTATCATCTCCATCTGCAAATGTTTTACGCGGATAATGCCTTTCTGGTCCGTTATAAACTGAGAGGTTGTTAGTCATTTATGAATAAATGAAAATGAATTAAATTCGTTTAAATAGTTCAATTAATTATTAGATATTCTTGGAATTATGGATTTATCATTATAATAATAATTTATATCTCCAGCAGATAATTCCCATAATGTATCTTGGCATACAAACATAATTGGATTTTGTCTACTACTTAATTTTGAATATGGTGTAATACTTTGATCAAATGTTCCATTTAATGTAATATAACAATTATCTTTAGTTAATCCTTCAAATACAAATGGTGATGAATCTAATCTTTCTAATGATACAACAAAGACATAATTTGTATTATCTTCCCATTCTTTTTGAGTGGATAAACTTCTTTCTAAAGACTTATTAGGAGAAAAGAAATCATCAAACATTAAATTAGATAAAATATAACTTGCATGTTCTGAAGAATATGTTGAAAAAGGTTTATCAGGGTAAGTTTTATTATCAATTTGAAGTTGAATAGATGACATATAAGGATTAACAGAACAAGTTAATTCATTTGGTGTTCTAGGCCAAATAAAAGCTAAAGCAGAACAATTAACTAATGATTGAGTAGTATTACAATTCATACTACTTATTGTTGGGGTTTGAGAGAAAGTATATTGATCAATTCTTTGTCCAGGAATATATATTTTTGTTGAAGATAATAAATCTCTTAATTGTTCATGTCTATCATGAG
>JAEDOI010000070.1 GCA_016302065.1 Bacilli bacterium
GATATGGCTATTGTTAACAATTAAGCTATCAAAGCACTTTAAAATATATCGTTTATAATGTAAGATTTGCCGTTGCCTTTTATACCAACTAGAAAGTATTTCATAAAGAAATTACTACTATTAGTATATTCAAGTCGTGATGTTAATATTTTATTTAACTATTCTATATTTGAAATTTTTCTCTTGAAAATAAATGTTCTTTTTTATTTCTTCAATTGAATATTCCTTATTATCGGTAACAACAATTAACTTATCTTCAACATCATTTTCTCTTTCAATAACTGCATATATTTTACCTTCACAGTAAGATGCAGGCTCATTAATGTAAAGTAAAAACTTATATTTATTAAATGTCGAATACAAGTTGTAAACTGCTAAGTTTATGCAAGACATTTGTGAAGTCCCTAGCTTATAATTCCAACTAAATAATATTTCATAAAAAAATCACCACTACATTATATGCAAGTAGCAATATAAAAATTATTTTATAATTGTATATTTAGTTTAATGTAATTAATATTCATTAACATTTAGTAAACTATTTTTATCAATAACATTAATATTATTTATTATTGTATTCCGGAAAAAGTTAACAAATTATGAATTGATAAAAGAATAGGCTAATTCATATTAAATTTATAAAAATAGCAAAGGGAGGAATTACAATGAAAAGAGATTTTAACACTTGGCTAGGAACAATGAAAGATAGTATTGCTTCTTGGACTTATTATACTGACTTTCAAAAAGTTTATGAGAACGTTAACAAAATTAAAGTTGAATTAAATATTTTAAATTCTTTAATTGGTTCAAAAAATATCGAACAAGAATTTAAAGATATTGTTAAAAAATATCCAAATGTTTTAGTGGTAGTTCCTATTCTTTTAGCTAAGCGTGAAAAAGAAATTAAAGTAAATGATGCAAAAGAAAACTATGTTTTTAATTTTATTAAAATGAATTATACAGTTGATCAATATGTATTGTTTATGAGAATGGGGAGTGCTGTAAGCGAGGGTAAGTAAAAAACCTCATCCAAGAGTTAGTAGCTCAAGGGTGAGGTCGTTTTTCTGCTAGAGGCATATAAAATTCATTATTAATTCGTCTTATTTTAAATCAATAGTCAGACCAAGAACATTTGCTATTAAAACTATTGTTTCAAGCCTAGGTGATACTATTTCAGCTTCTATTCTAGCTATCGTTGACTGAGGCATCATTATTAAATTAGCTAGTTTTTGTTGTGAAATGCCTTTTTCTTTTCTTTTTTTAATTATTTTAGTAATTACTTCATGTTGAGAATTCATAATAATCATTCTCCCAACTTTCTTTCAAGTTCTTCAATTGAAGGTAAAGACTCTTTTAATTCTTTTGGTAATAGTCTATTAAGTTCATAAGATGATATCCCTAATGGAATGTTATAGTTTTCTAATGAATATTCCGCAACAATTTTGTCTTTATCTTTACAAATAAGAATTCCAATTGTTGGATTATCGGTTTTTCCTTTTAACAAATGATTTACAGAGGAAACATAAGTACTTAATTGACCTAAATCACCAGGATTAAATTTTGTTATTTTTACTTCAATAACAACGTAGGCATGTAGTTTGATATTGTAAAATAATAGATCTGTAAAGAACTCTATTTCTCCAACTAATAATCTAGATTCTCTTCCAACAAAAGCAAATCCTTCTCCTAGTTCTAATAAAAACTTCTGTATATTATCAATCAAAGCATCCTTTAGTTCTTTTTCATTATATTCATTAGTTATAGTCAAAAAATCAAAATTATATGGATCTTTTGTTATTTGCTTTGCCAAATCCCTATTTACATCAGGTAATGCTAACTCAAAATTATTAATTGATTTCCCTTCTCTTTCATATAAATCAGTAGATATAAAATTTAATAAGACATCTCTAGACCAATTGTTTTCATGAATTTTTCTTACAAAAAACAATGCCTTATCAACATCTTTACATTTATCAATAATATATCGATGATGTCCCCACGGAATAGAAAACAACATTGCCACAAGTTGTGGCATTTTTTTAACCTCGTCAGAATAAAGATTATAAAAGTTTTCAATATACCTTAAATTACGTGATGACAAACCTTTAACATTAGGTAAATTGAAAATAAGTTCCTTACTTAATGAATCATAAAATTTTGAACCATATGTAGCTTTAAATGAATTGTTTGCAATTTCTTTTCCAAGTTCAAAATAGAATTTAAGCATTTCGGTATTAACACTAATTGCTGCTTTAATTTGTGCTTGTTTATATTTTTTACTAATCTCACCAACCCACTTTTTAAAATCAACATTCATTATATTATTTTGCATAGTGCACCTCCCTGATTCATAATAACATTATAGCATAAATGCATTTATCATTCAACTTGCTATCATAAAATTTATATATTGATTTGTTATGAAAAATATCTTAATAAAGTGCACTAAATAGCGGTTTATTTGATTTGCTTCAAAACCATATTATTAATAATTTAGTTGATTATGTTTTAGGTGTTGAGGTTGGAATGGATACTAATGGTAGAAAAAATAGAACCGGTGATGTTATGGAAGATTTAGTTGAATCCTATTTAATTAAAGCTGGACTTATCAAAAATAAAACTTATTTTAAAGAAATGTATAAAACTGATATTGAGAAGAAATTTGGCTTAGATTTATCCGCAATTAGAAATGATGGAAAAACCGAAAAAAGATTTGACTTTGTTTTTATAGGAGCATTTGGTCAAATATTTGCCTGTGAATGTAATTTCTATGGTAGTAATGGTTCAAAATTAAATGAAACTGCTAGAAGCTATAAAAATTTAGCAATTGAATCTAAAAATATAAAAGGATTTAATTTTGTTTGGTTCACTGATGGGATTGGCTGGAACACAGCAAAACATAATTTAGAAGAGACTTTTGATGTTCTTGATAATCTTTTCAATATAAATGATTTAGATAATTCTTGTCTAGACATTTTAACGACTTCGAAAATGTTTCTTGATAAGCACATTAATAGAAATTAATTTAAGTTAATTAGATTCTTAATTATTTTAATTAACAATATGGTCATAAAAGAAATAAGTTAAAAAATGTTCTTTAGATAATTCAATGAGTGAAAAAAATATAATAAAAATGAGTTTTTTTATAAAAAAAGCATTTGAATTTTT
>JAEDOI010000071.1 GCA_016302065.1 Bacilli bacterium
GGTTCTCCGTAACTACTCTAAATGAGGTTTTGCCACTTTATTCTTTTATCTATTATATATAATTATGCTATAATTCCCACGCTACAGTTTATTTTAATAGATCATTTATTATTGAAGCTAATTTCTCAGGTTCATATGTTGGGGCAAATCTCGAAATAATATTACCATTTTTATCCACTAAAAATTTAGTAAAATTCCATTTTATATCTTCTCCATCAGTTTTAAACCCTAGATCTTCAAGCTTTCCGTATAATAACTTTGATTCTTCATCATCTTCTGCTTGTGGTGCTTCTGATTTTAAAAACTTATATAAGTCTGAAGCATTTTCTCCATTTACTTCAATTTTAGCAAAAGTTTCAAAAGTTGTTCCATATGTTAATTTGCAAAAACTTGATAACTCAGCATCACTTCCTGGTGCTTGTTGGAAAAATTGATTACATGGAAAATCTAATATTTCAAAACCTTTATCTTTATATTCATCATAAATCTTTTGTAACCCTTCATATTGTGGTGTAAATCCACATCCACTTGCTGTATTTACTATTAAAAGAACCTTTCCTTTATATTTTTCTAAAAGTATTTCTTCTCCATTTGTCTTTTTTATTTTAAAATCATATATCATAATTTTTTCTCCTTCTTATAAATGTTTCTCAATATTTTCTTTAATCACCTGTTTAGGTGAAAATCCTATTAATCTTTGAACTTCTTGACCTTTTTTTAATAATACTAATGCAGGAATATTAGATATATTATATTGTTCTGCAATATCCATACTGTTATCAACGTTAACCTTTATTATGTTAATTTTATCTTCAAATTCAGCTTGTAACTCATCCAATATTGGTGAAATCATTTTGCAAGGTCCACACCATTCTGCAAAAAAATCCACTAAAACTATATCTTTTTCAATTTCACTTTTAAATTCATTACTATTAACTACTTTCATCATAAATTATACCTCTTTATTTTTTCTTTTTATTTGCTCTATATAAGACACAGCTGATAATGCTGCTATATTTCCTTCTCCTGCTGCCTTAATATATTGATATGGAGTACCAACTATATCTCCTGCAGCATAACAACCTTCAATATTTGTTTTCATTGTTCTATCAACTTCTACATGATTGTTTTCAATTTTTAAACCTGGAACTAATTGTCCTGGTGATATACTATCTCTTAAAATAAATACCCCATCTGTTTCAATTTCACTATTTTTAAGAATAAGTTTTTTAACTGAACTATCTCCTACTATTTCCACTGGAATATCCTTTATTATTTCAATAGATGAATCAACTTCTATTTCTTGCTTATACATTGGCACATAATATACCTTTGATGCTATTGTTCCTATAAAATTTGCTTCAGCTTCTTCATGCTTATTATAAGCAATTATTGTTACGACTTTATCTTTATATAAAGGAGCATCACATGTTGCACAATATCCTACCCCTTTACCTAAAAACTCTTCTTCCCCCTTAAATGGCTTACCAAAATTAACTCCTGTAGCTAATATTATTGAAGTAGCTTCATACATTTTGTCATTTACCATTAAAGTAAAATAATCTCCCATAGCATAAATGCTATTCACTTTTTCTTCTATTATTTCAATATCCATTGCTTTTAAATGATTAGCAAATTCATCTCTTATTTCTACTCCACTTTTTCCATAAAAACCTAAATAATTATTTATCTTATGAGCCTTTACAAGTTTTGTACTTATTTCCTTACTTCCAAAAATAATAAATCTTTTATTTCTTATCTTTGCATTTAATGCTGCTGATATTCCAGCTGGTCCACTTCCTATTATTGCAATATCATATCTTTCATTCATTTTATCATTACCACCTATAATTATTTTAATAATTTTTTAATATCCTCTTCAATTTTTAATGGCTTTACTGTAGGTGCATATCTTTTAACTACATTTCCTTCTGAATCAATAAGAAATTTTGTAAAATTCCATTTAATTTCTTTACTCAATAAACCTTTTTTCTCATTTTTTAAGAACTTATATAATGGATGTGCATTTTCTCCATTTACCTCAATCTTTTGGAACATATTAAATGTAACTCCATAGTTTAAAGAGCAGAACTCTTGTATTTCTTCATTGCTTCCTTTATCTTGATGTGCAAACTGATTGCAAGGGAATCCTAAAATTTCTAGACCTTCTTCTTTATATTTCTTATTTAATTGTTCTAATTCAGTAAATTGTGGTGTTAACCCACATTTACTTGCTGTATTAACTACTAATACAACTTTACCTTTAAATGCTTCCATCTTAACTTCTTGCCCATTCATTTTTTTTGCTGAAAAATCATAAAATTTCATATTTTATCTCCTTTTAATTTTATCAAATTTAATTTTATTCAATTAATTATTCTAAATTTATAGAATTTGCTACATACACATTTAATTAAAAGATCAATTCTAATTAAATGTATATTTCAACAAATTCTTACTTAAATGTTGCTAATAAATTATCTAACAATCTCTTTAGCTCAACAACATCTTCTATGTTCTTGCCAAACTTACAATACATTTTCTCTGGAACCTCAATGATTTCCTCCTTCATTTTTCTTCCTTTTTCAGTAACCTCCACAATAACTACTCTATCATCATCCTTATCTCTATATTTATCTATTAATTCCATTGAAAGTAGCTTTTTTAATACAGGAGTAAGAGTTCCTGAATCTAAATGTAGTTTTTGCCCCATTTCCTTTACCGTTATCTTTTCATACTCCCATACAACTAACATAGCAATATATTGAGTGTATGTAAGTCCATATTTATCTAACTGTGGTTTATAAGTTTTTATTACTTCTCTTGAGGCTGCATATAATGAAAAACATAACTGATTATCTAATTTCATTTTCTCATATTTACCCATTATAATTCCCCTTTTTTAAATTTTTTCAAATTTAATTTTATTCAATTAATCTTGTTATTATATTATTACTATTCACCACTTTTGTCAAGTGTAAATTAATATAAATATATTTTTTAACTCTTTATTATTACTTATGGTAATATATTTTCAATTACAAAAATAGCCTTAGGCAAGTTATACCAATACCTAAAGCTATAAACCTCACTTACTTGTGATACGGTTC
>JAEDOI010000023.1 GCA_016302065.1 Bacilli bacterium
TAATTCATCCCCTACTTACAGAAGGTAGGGGACTTCTTAGGAAGTAATGTTAAAAATTTATTTTGTAATCTAAAACATTGAATTCAAATGTTGTTAATGTATTTTCATATTGAAAAGTAAATATTAAATAAGTGTTGTTTTCAATGTACAATGATTCTTCTATTTTTGATTTATAAAATATTTCTTTAATGCTAATTGTTGGTAAAAAATATATGTTTTCCCCATCTATTTTAAAATTATAATATTCATTTACTTCTATTTTTTTCAGTTTTTCATTTGAGAATTCTAATGTAGCAAATTTAAAAATACTTTTATTTTCTGTGGTAAATACATATTGCTTATCTTTAATTAAATACTTATCTTTAATTGTTAAATTATTTAAAAGAAGTGGATTTTCACTTGGTTTTTTTGTTTCTATATGACTAATAAGGTAAAATAGTAATATACCGATGCCTCCTATTAAAAGAATTAAGGCATCGATAATAATTATCTTTTTAATTTTCAAAATATAATTGTACTATTACTTAATGAAATAGATGTTACATCTTTTAATTTAAGCTTTAGAGATTGAGTATTTGTAAAAAGCAATTTTTCTCCTTCATATAATCTTCCTCTAAATATGAAGTTTTGATTCTTTAAATGAGCAACATAAAGTTCTTTTTCCATAATATATTCATTCCCTAAGAAAATATCTGCTTCATCATCGTTTTTGATATTATTCATTAAGGTTGTAGTAGAAAAGGTTGATGAATTATTTAACAATGATGTTAAATATCTAACAACACAACTATAATTTATGGTTTTTCCAGTCGAATCATAAGGAATAGTATTTATTCCTGGTTCTCCATTTTCAGGGTAAATATCTACATTTAGTTTTAGATTGGAATATTCTTTATCAAGAGAATAAGTAGGTGAATATTCTACTGTATAGCTACTCTTTACGCAATCTCCTTCATTAATGTAAGCATTAACACCACTTAGTCCATAGTTGATGTAAAGAGAAGAAGACACGACTTTCTTTTCATAATCAATTGTACAACTTGCTTTAATATCTGGATAATTTGTTGAACTACAAGTAATTACTATTTGCTCTCCAAATGCTTGTTTTAATTTAATAGTACAAACTGTTAAGTCATTAGAATCTACATTAATTCCTAAGTAATCTTCGACATTTTTACCATTTGACCATTCACTATTTGGGTTTTTAAAAGCCATTGTCCATTCAACTGATTTGTTGAAATTATATTCTGGATATACTGTCGCTATTAATTTATATTCAGTATCGCTAAGTTTTTCTGATTTTATATTATTGTTTTTAATTACTAGTGGGGAAGAAGATTCATCCTCCTTATTAGAGTTTTGAATACTAGATAAAGCAATAATGCCACCAGTAAGTAATAAACAACCAACGCAACTTAATGTAATAATGATTTTGTTTCTTTTTTTCATTTTTATGCTCCTTTTATATACAAGACGCATAATTTAGTATTTTTTAAACTATTTTTTTAAAATTTGTCCTATAAATTTCTAATAATTTGTGTTTTATTTATTAGATGTTTATAATATAAACATCATAAATAACTTGGAGGGATGTATATGTTTAAAATTATTGCTGATTCAACAAGCGATTTACCTTTAGTATTGAGAGAAAAATATGATATTGATTATTGCCGTATGTCAATTACGTGCGATGATAAAGAATATGTTGCAGATCTTGATTACAAAGAATATAGCGCTAAAGAATTATATGATTGGATGAGAAATGGTAAAAGAGTTTTTACATCACAAGTAGCTGACAATGAATTTAGAGAAGTTTTTAAAAAATATTTAGATCAAGGAATTGATATTTTATATATTGCATGTAGTAGTGCTTTAAGTGCATCGTATCTTGCCTCGCTTAAAGTAAGAGATGAATTACTTGCCTTATATCCAGATAGAAAAATTATTTGCATTGATTCAAAAATTTCTTGTATTGGTCAAGGAAGTCTCTGTATTGAAGCGAGCAAACTTAAAGAACAAGGAAAGAGTTTAGAAGAAGTTGCTGAATGGATTGAAAATAATAAATTGAAATTTAACCAATTTGCTACAGTTGAAAGTTTAGAATTCCTTAAGAGAGCTGGAAGAGTTAAAGCTTCAAAAGCTTTCTTTGGCAACTTATTTGGTATAAAGCCAATTATTATTAGTGATATTAAGGGAAGAAATTTTGCCTTTAAGAAAGCGAAAGGAAGATTAAAAGCTATTGATGAACTTGCAACATTAGCTATTGAAGCAATGGATGGAAATTATGATCAAGTAGTTTATATTGGACATGCTGATTCATTAGATGATGCATTATTAATAAAGAAGAAAATGCAAGAAAAACAACCAAAGATACAAAATTTTGAAATTGGTTTTATTGGTCCAATTGTTGGTGCTTCAACAGGCCCAGGAACGCTTGGTGTGTTTGTTTTTGGCAAGGAAGTTACTTTAGACGAAGAAAGCGAGTAGTTTTTATGTTTTATAATAGCGTCAATGGCTCTCTTTTTAAGGGCATTGTTTTAAATGGTTATAATAATTTAATTAGGGATATGGCTGAGATTAATAATCTAAACGTCTTCCCAGTTCCAGATGGTGATACTGGAACTAATATGAAAAAAACCCTTGAAAATGGTATTAATAACCTCACTTTTAATGATGGTGTAGAAGAGCAAATAGGTGAAGTTAGCGATATCCTTGCAAAAGGAATGTTATTGGGGGCAAGAGGAAATAGTGGAGTTATTCTTTCTCAATATTTTAAAGGAATAGCAAAACACTTAGTTAATAAAAATGTTGCTACTGTTAATGATATGGTAGAAGCTTTTATTGAAGGATATAAAACTGCCTATAATGCAGTTGTTACTCCTACTGAAGGTACTATCTTAACGGTTGCAAGAGAAGGGATTGAGTTAGTTAAAAACCAAGTTACGGATAAGACATCTTTCAATGAATTACTTGATTTGATGTATAAAAGGATGGAACAATCTTTGGAAGAAACTCCAGAAAAGCTTTTTGTATTAAAAGAGGCTGGTGTAGTTGATAGTGGTGGCGCTGGATTAATTTCAATTTTTAAGGGAATGATTTGCTATCTAAATGGAGAAAAAATTGATTATAAAGAAGACAAATCATCTAACACAGTAACATTTAACCCAAGTTTATTTAATGCAGACAGTGAATTACATTATGGATATTGCACTGAATTTATTCTTCAATTATTAAACAAGAAATGTAATCCTAGTGAAGTAAAAATAGATGATTTTATTGGCTATCTTTCTACAATTGGTGATTCAATTGTTGCTATTAAAGATAATGATATTATTAAAATCCATGTTCATACAAAAACCCCTTCAAAAGCTATTGAATTTGCACAAAAGTATGGTGAATTTATTACTTTTAAGATGGAAAATATGGCTATTCAAAATAATGAAGTAAATGCTAAAAAGAATATAAACAAAGTAAAAGTGCACAAGAAAACAGCTTATGTGGCTGTTGCAAATGGTGATGGAGTTCAAGAAACTTTTAAAGAATTAAATTGTGATACTGTATTGAATGGTGGCCAAACGATGAATACAAGTTGTGAAGAATTTATTGAAGCTTTTAAAGAACTTGATGCAGATAATATTATAGTTTTACCTAATAATAAAAATATCGTAATGGCTGCTAATCAAGCTAAAGAAATGTATAAAGATGCTAATGTTTATGTAATTCCAACTCGTAGCATTGCTGAAGGATATTATTCTTTATCTATGATGATTGATCCAAATGCTGAAATAGAAGATCAAATTGCATCAATGAGTGATGGAATTGAAGATTTTATTACTGCAGAGGTTACGTATTCAATTAGAGATACTATACTTAATGGATTAGAAATTAAAAAAGGGAATTATATAGGGATAGTAAATCATTCTTTAGTTTCTACTAATGAAGATGTTCTTCAATGTTTAAAAGATATGATTGATGCAGTTCCTGATTTTGATGAAAAATCGATTGTTACAATTTTTGCTGGCCAAAGTGCTGATGGCAATGATGCTGTTGAATTAAAGAAGTATATTGAATCTAAAAATAAATATATTGATATTGGTATTATCAATGGGCAACAAGATGTCTATGATTTTATTTTAGGAATTTGTTAATGAAAAAAATAGTTATTGATTTAAATTGTAGTGAAACAAATTATGAAGAATTCTTACAAGGCGTAGAAGATTTTTTAAAAAACAATACGAATTGTCGCATTGTTTTAGTTGGAAATGCTCTACAAGCAAAGCATATTCTTTCAAAAAGAAATGTATCTTTTTCATTTATTGATTTTTATGATGTGAAAGAAACATTGCTTGATGAAGATAATCCCACTTTGGTTTTAAAAGAAAAAAGAAATACTAGTTTAGTTAAGTCAATTGAACTATTAAAAAAAGATGATGAAACAATTGGTTTAATTTCAGCAGGTCCTACTGGAGGATTATTAATTTCTTCTATTTTTCATTTAGGTTTATTAAAGGGATTAAAAACACCTAGTTTATCGAGTGTCTTATATTCATTTACTGGAAAACCATTTATCCTTGCTGATTGTGGAGCAAATCTGGAAGTTGATGTTCAAACACTTGTTAAATTTGCTGAAATTAATTCAAAATATGCTGCAGCTTTATGTTCTTCTTATCCACGTGTAGCTTTGCTTAATGTAGGAAAAGAGAGCAAAAAAGGTAATGCTAATTTAAAAAATACTTATGAAGTTTTGAAAAATAACAGCCAGGTTAATTTTGTTGGAAATATTGAGGGTTTTGATATTTTTCTTGATAAAGCAGATGTTATTTTAACTGATGGAATTACTGGAAATGTAGTTTTAAAACTAGCTGAAAGTATGGCAAAAGGATTTAAAGGAATGTTTGATCCTTTAATTAATGAGAAAAAAAGAAGCGATATTGATTCCTTAATTGAAAATAATTTTTATTATTCTTCAAAAGGTGGGGCAATGCTTCTTGGAGCTAAAAAACCAATTATTAAACTTCATGGGAAAAGTGATGCCAGTGCTGTAACTAATTGTATCAATAGGCTAGTTGAGATAAACAACGGTTTAAATTAATAATGAATGAAAAATTAAAAGTTTATTTAATTAAGATAAATTATGAAATTCAAAAAAACACATTAAAAGAATTTTTAAATATTTCTATTATTAATCACTGTATGAAATATAAATTATGTAGAAAACAATATGATTCTTTATATGCTTTTTATATACTTCGCAAAATATATTTAAATGAATTTAATATTGATATTAATAATTTTAAGTTAAAAGAAAACGAATATGGAAAACCATATTTTGATAATTTATATTTTAATATTTCTAATTCAATGAACTATATTGCTATAGCAATTTCAAAAAAAGAAGTGGGAATTGATATTGAATTTTTATTTAATATAAAAGAAAAGAAAGAATATGAAAGATTTATTTTAACAAAAAAAGAATTAGCAGAATTTTCATTACTTGAAGATAAAAGAAAATATTTATTAACTAAATGGTGTCAAAAAGAAAGTTATTTTAAATTCAAAGGAACAGGGATAGATTTTCAATCTTTAAAGATTAATATAAAAAAGAAAGGTTTGTTTAAATATTTAAATTTAAATAATGATTTAGCATGTATTTACATTTATTGTAAATACAATTTAAATGATTTTGTTATTGATTTAAACTATAATTAAATTTGTATGAAAGAGAATATATCTAAGTTAGTCAAAGATAGAGGAAGAATGTTGAATGATTCTAATAAAACTTTAGAATCATTATTCAATATTATATTTTCAAGTAAAGATAATATAGCTGTAGAATATATTTCAGGCTTTGAAATTAAAAAAGTAACATTTAAAGAATTAGAATCAAAAATAGATGATTTTGCTTATTCTATTAATAAGTTATATCCTTCATTTAAAAGTGAAATAATTGGGATATTTTTTGAAAACAGTATTAATTGGCTAATATCTTTTTGGGGTATTTTAAAAAGTGGTAATATTCCATATTTAATTAATTTAAAACAACCATTATCTTTAATTAATAATTCTTTTAAATTAATTAATTGTAAATATTATGTTTCTAATATTAAACAAAATATTGAAGGTGAATTTATTGATATTTCAAAGCTCAATTTAATAAAAGAAGAAGGTTTTACATATAATTTTGAAAATAAATTGATTCTCTCTAGTAGTGGAACTAACTTAAAATCTAAGTTATGTATTTACTCTGGAGAACATATTTTTAATCAATTAATGTGTTATAAAAAAATTTATAAGGAAAATAAATTATTTAAAAAACATTATAAAGGAAGATTAAAGTTATTAGCTTTTATTCCTTTATACCATATATTTGGTTTCATAGCTACCTATCTTTGGTTTGCTATATTTTCAAGAACTATAGTGTTTTTAGAAAATTTAAGTAGTGAATGTATTATTAATACAATCCAAAGATGCGAAGTAACACATATATTTTCTGTTCCTTTATTTTTTGAAACTGTAGAAAAAGAAGTATACAAAGCAATTAAAAATCAACCTTTAAAAATTAGAAATAAGATTAAAAAAGGAATGAAAATTTCAGCTCTTTTACAAAAAATAAATCCCTATAGTGGAATAACTTTAAGTAAAGATTTATTTAAACAAATTAATAGATCTTTATTTGGAGATAGCGTTCAAATTATGATAAGTGGTGGAGGATTTATTAAGGACTCAACTATTGAATTATTCAATTTACTTGGATATCCACTTGTTAACGGATATGGTTTAACTGAAGTTGGAATAGCTTCATTTAATAATACTGTTAAATTTAAAGATAGAATTAAAAATTGTATTGGATTACCTCTTACAGGTTTTGAATTTATAATTAATGATAAAAATGAATTATTAATTAAAACTAATTGTGGATGCGAAAAAATTATTGAGGAAAACAATGTTATTTCAAATTTTGATATATTTAATACACATGATTTAGTTAATTTCATAGATGGAAATTATTACATTTTAGGTAGAGAATCTGATTTAATTATTGAAAGTAATGGTGAAAATATAAACCCTAACCTTATCGAACAAAAATTAAATATTAAAAATATTATTGATTTTTCTATTTTAGGTCTTAATATTTCTTCTTTTGAAACTCTTTCGATTGTAGTTCAAATATCAAAATTGACTTTGCAAAAACATATAAAAGAAATATTAGAGGAAATTGAAAATTATAATAAAACAGTATCTTTTACATATCAAATTAAAAAAATATTTTTCACCTATGATGAAATTAAACCTAAAAATGCTATTAAGGTAAGTAGGAAATATTTAAGGAAATTATTTGAAGAAAATAAAATTCAAACATTTACTCCTTCATTGATTGAACAAAATGTAGTTACTAATGAAGATGTTAATGCTGAAATTATTTCTAATATCAAAAACATAATTGCTAAAGAATTAGGAATTGAAAATAAAGATATTCTAGATGATTCGAATATTATTTTTGATTTAAATGCTAATAGTATAGAATATATTTCCATAATTTGTGAGATAAATAAAGAATATAAAATTGACCTGAAGTTTGATACAGAAGCATGTTATTATACTCCAAAAGAATTAGCAAAAAGGGTTGTATCTTTACTATGAGTAATCTTTTATATTTTTTAACAACATTTTCTGCAGTAATTCCTGAATTAATCTATTTTAAAAGAAGAACATATTTTGAAAATAAAAAGAATCAAGGAAGACATATAAAAGGAAGAGCAATAATTGTATCAAATCATATATCAATTATTGATTATATGATGTTAATGTTTGTGTTTTTCACAAGAAAAATTAGATGTTTAGTCGCAAGTGTAGTTTATAAAAAGAACAAAATATTAAATTTATTGCTTAAGATGTGCGGAGCAATTAAAGTAGAAAGAGAAAACTATAATCTTTCTTTTATTCAAAAATCTATTGATGTTTTAAATAAAAATAAAGTATTGCTTATTTTTCCTGAGGGAAAATTAGATAATGACAAAACAAAAATTAGACAATTCACCACCTCATATTTATTATTAGCTTTAAAAACAAAATCTCCTATAATTCCCGTCTATAATGATGGGAATTATGGTTTTAAAAGAAGAGTTCATTGTATGGTTGGAGAAAAAATTTATTTGGAAAAATATATTGATACTGATAATCCTAGTAAAGAGCAACTTGAATATTTAAATAAAATAGTAATGTCTAAAATAAAAGAATTAAAAAACAAGACATTAATAAATATCGAAGAAGATAAAGAAAATAGATATACATTTAAAAAATTTCTTTGGGATTTTGGAAGATTTAATATTGGGTGGATTGTTAGAGCAAAAGGATTAAAAATTCATTATAAAGATGTAGATAAATCCATTTTAAAATGCAAAAAGCCTTTTATTATATGTGCAAATCATACTGGATTTTCAGATCCGCCTTTAATAATGGGTGTATTTTATAGAAGAAGAATGAATATTTTAGCAGCTGATATTATTTTTAAAAATCATAAAATTAGAAGTTATTTTCTTGAAGCAGCTGGATGTATTCCAATAAATAGAGAATCTCTTGATTATAATGCTATTAAAAAATCATTAAATGCCTTAAATCACAATCGAATACTTACTATTTTTCCTGAAGGCAAGATAGAAACTGAAGATAAATTAAATGCGTTAAAAGGTGGTGCGGTACTTTTAGCAACCTTAGCTAAAGTGGATATTCTTCCTATTTTTATTAAGAAAAAGACAAGTAAAAAAGATAAATTTGAAATAGTTATAGGTCCTTTTGTTGAAATTGATAAAAATAAAGTATATAGTCTAAAAGAAGTAAATGAATTGACATTTTTACTTTTTAATCAATTAGAAGTTTTAAGGAAAGTAATAGACGATGGAAAAGAAAGAGATATTAAATAAAATTATAGAAATTTATGAAAATATTGTTGGAGAAGAGGTCGACAAAGAAAAATTCACTCTTTCTAGTAATATTAAAGAAGATTTGGGTATAAATTCTGTAGGCTTATTATATTTAATTGTTGATATTGAAAATAAATTTGATGTTGTTTTACATAATCAATCTATTGAAAAGTTTGTTACACTTGATGATGTTGTAACTTATATTGAAGAAAATATTTAATTTATAAATCGTGATTTGTTAAAAAACAGTCTATTGTTTTATCATATTCTTCGGGCTGGTTTATTCTTATATGAGAATGCGCCCCTTTTTTAAAGTCGTTTCTTTCCTTATTATTGCTTTTACAAGCTGTAAATACCCTTTTTTTCATATCATCTAGAACAAATTTATCTTCATCAGAATAAAGAAATAAAATAGGAATATTTATGCTTGATAGATAATTGAGTGGACATTCCTTATAGATATCAGCTTTAGTATATTTTTTTAAATAATACATTACTTCTTTGCATACTGGAAAAACTGGATGATGATCAGCAATCATATGATTTTTAAAAATGTCATAGAAATTAGTGAATAATCCATCGGCTACTATACAATTAATTAAATCTTCATCTTGTTTTGCACAAGCAAAGACAGCAGTTGCAGCACCAATACATATTCCATGCAAAATAATTTTTTTATTATTAAATTTATTTTTTAATAATTTAGCCCAAGCTTGAATATCTTTATATTCGTCAACACCAATAGTATCAAAATATCCCTCGCTTTCTCCATGACTTCTATTATCAATTACTAAGACATTTGTACCATGATTATAATAAGGAATTGAAAAATAGTAGGAATATAATAGGGATTCTGTTCTTCCAGGAATAATAATTACACATGTAGAGGAATTATTATCAAGGTATTTACCAACTAATCTAAATCCTTCACTAGTAATGCTTACATCTATAAAATTTTTATCTAAACTCCATTTAATTCCACTTTCATACATTGTAACTTGTTCGATATTGGAAGTATCACTACATTCTCTTCCCCATTTTTCTTTTGGCTCTCTAACAAGAAATTTAAAATAAACTTTTTTTGCAATTTTAAGAGTATAAAGTAAAAAAGGTAAGACAAAAATACAAAATATTAAAACGATGATTCCAACAACTATAAGTAAAATAAAATACCATTCCATACTTTGTTATTTTAAATATAATTGGTAGTATTTTCAAATATTTAATTATGTATAAATTAATTTAAAATTAAATGTTTAAATAATAAATATAATTATATTTATATTTAAACTTCTTTTGTTATAATAACATTAATAGGAAAGGAACTTACTATGAATAAATTTATAATTTTACCTGATGTAACATGTGATTTAAGTAAGGAAACTAGGGAAAAATTTAATCTTACCGACTACATTCCTTCACACATTATTCTTCCAGATGGAAGTGAAAGAAAAGGAACACTAGAATGGGATTGGACTACATCAAAAGACTTTTATAAAGCAATTAAAAAAAGAAATAATGGATATTCAACAAGTCCTGCAAGCATTGATGAAATTAAAGAAAAATTTAAATATTATTTAAATCAAGGATATGACATTTTATTTATGTCTATTTCTTCTAAATTAAGTGGGACTTATAATTTTGCTTTAAAAGCTAGGGAAGAATTATTACCTTTATATCCAGATAGAAAAATTTTATGTTTTGATTCGCTTAGATATTCCCTTTGTTTTGGACTTTTAGTTACTAAAGCATGTGAATTTAGAGATAGAGGTCTTTCTATTGATGACACTTATACTGAATTATTAAAGTTAAGATCATGTGTTCATCAAATGGGGCCAATGGAAGATTTATTTTTCCTTGCTAGCAAAGGAAGAATTTCAAACGGAAAAGCTTTTATGGGTAGTTTAATTGGAATTAGACCACTTGGAGATATTAATAATGTTGGAACAACAACTGTTTTAGGAAAAGTTAAAAGCAAGAAAGCTGCAATTGAGGCTACAATTAAATATATTGAAAAAACTATAGTAAATCCTAAAGATCAATATATTTTTATCGCACATACAGAAAGAGAAGAAGAAGCTAATTTATTAAAGAATGCCATTGAAGAACATTTTAAACCTAAAGGAATTATTATTAACGAATGTTATTGTATGACTGGTACTAATATTGGTCCTGGTTTATATGCGGCATATTATATTGGAAAAGAGTTAAGCGAAAATCTTGTTGAAGAACAAAAAATAATGAACACAATTCTTGGAAAATAACTTTACAAATTCACATAACTTATTTAGAATAATTACTAATAAGGAATTATTCTCATGGAACGTAAAACAGTACAGCGCGATGTTCTACTTAATGTTATAGTTAAAGCAGGGCATATTACAATTAAAGACATTCTTGAAAATGCTAAAAGTTGTTTCCCATCAATGAGTATTGGTACAATTTATAGAAATTTATCTGTTCTTGAAAATGAAGGATTAATTAGAAGAATACCTACCATTTACAAAGAAGATGTGTATGAAACAACAGATTATCCAGTTCATGATCACTTTATTTGTAAAGATTGCCATACTATTATTGATTTAGAAAGAAAAAATTGTTTTAAACCTTATCTAAATAAATATGGTGATAATGTCGAGGAAAAAATAACTGTTTATTATGGCACATGTGTTGATTGCTTAAACAAAAAGAAGTGTTAATACTTTCATTAATAGGAGGACAAAAATGAAAAAGTATAGATGTTTATTATGCGGAGTCGAATTTGAAAGTGACGAAGCAAATCCAGTTTGCCCAGTTTGTGGTGCAAGTGGTGAAGACGTTGTTGAGGTTGAGGAGGAATAATCTATGAAAAAGGAATTAAAAGGAACACAAACCGAGAAAAATTTACAAACAGCTTTTGCTGGTGAAAGCCAAGCTCGTAATAAGTATACTTATTTTGCAAGTGTAGCTAAAAAAGAAGGCTATGAACAAATTTCTGCTATTTTCTTAGAAACAGCTGAAAATGAAAAAGAACATGCCAAAATGTGGTTCAAAGAATTAGGTGAACTTGGAGATACTGAAAGCAATTTACTTTCTGCTGCTGAAGGTGAAAACTATGAATGGACAGATATGTACAAAGGCTTTGCTAAAGTAGCTGATGAAGAAGGTTTCCATGAAATTGCTGCTAAATTTAGATTAGTTGCTTCAGTTGAAGCTCATCACGAAGAAAGATATAGAGCTTTAAGAGCTACTCTTCAAGAAGGAAAGACCTTTAAGGGAGAAGATGGAAAACAAGTTTGGAAATGTAGAAATTGTGGCTATATTTATGTTGGAAAAGATGCTCCAGAACTTTGTCCATGCTGCGCTCACCCAAGAGCATATTTTGAAAAATATTCAAAAAATTATTAGTTTTTAAATAAAATTTTAAGGAGTTGTTAAGTGTTGCGTAAAGTTGTTTTAGTCACGGATTCTTGTTGTGATCTTCCACTAAAGATTGTTAATGATTACGAAATAAATGTAATCCCAATGCATTTTGCTTTTAGTGGTATTAGTTATCTAGATACACCAACACACAAAGAAATGAGTGTAAGTGATTTTTATCTAAAATTAAGAAACAAGGAAGTGGCTATTACAAGTCAAGCAACAATTGAAGACTGTTTAAATGTAATTAAACCTCTCGCTAATGAAGGGTATGATATTATTTGTTTAGGATTTTCTAGTGCTCTAAGTGGTACTGTTAATTCTATGCGTTTAGTCAGTGATATGATTAAGGATGAATTTCCAAATATTAATATTTCTGTAATTGATACCTTATCTGCTTCATTAGGAGAAGGTTTATATGTTTATTTAGTTGCTAAAAAGATTAAAGAAGGATATGATTTTCAAAAAGTTTTAGATTACGCCTTAAGTTTGCAAAATAAAATTTGTCATTATTTTACTGTTGATGACTTAGGAACTTTGAAAAGAGGTGGGAGATTATCAGCTTCAAAAGCATTTTTAGGATCTTTATTAAATCTTAAGCCTCTACTACACGTCACAACTGAAGGGAAACTTGTTCCTATTGCCAAAAAAATAGGAAGAAAACAAAGTTTAAATATGTTGGTTGACTTCTTTAAACAAAAATGTTCAGATCCTTCAATTATTTTTATTTCACATGGTTCTTGTTATAGTGATGCTGAATATGTAAAAAATAAAATAATTGATATTTATCCTAATATAAATGATGTTGTAATTGGTGATATTGGTCCAGTTATTGGTGCTCATAGTGGACCTGGAACTGTTGCAATATTCTTTATAGGAGAGGAGAGGTAATATGTTAATTGATACAATTAAAAAAGAAAATTTATTGGCATTAAAAAATAAAGATGAAAATAAAAGAGCTATTCTAAGTGTAATTATTAACAAATACATGATTTTAGGATATGAAGCAAAAGCTAAAAATATTGAATTAACTGATGCTGATTTACTTAATATTATGAAAAAGACTATTAAAGAACTTGAAGAAGAAAGAAAAAGTTATAATGAAGCTAATAGAGAAGATAAAGTAAAAGATATAACTTATCAAATGGATGTTGTTTCATCATATTTACCTAAAATGATGAGCGAAGAAGAAATAAAAGCTGTTATTCTTTCTCTTTCAGATCGCTCAATTCCAACTGTAATGAAACATTTTAAGAAAAATTATAATGGAATGTGCGATATGGGTCTTGTAAATAAGGTCTTAAAAAGTTTATAATAAAATACTTGCTTATTGCAAGCATGGGGAAATAGTTCAATGGTAGAACAGCGGTCTCCAAAACCGTTGATCTGGGTTCGACTCCTTGTTTCCCCGCCAAAAATTGATGATATGTCTGATACAAACTTAG
>JAEDOI010000024.1 GCA_016302065.1 Bacilli bacterium
CACAATAAATAATTGGAATTGGTACACCCCAGGCTCTTTGACGAGAAATACACCAATCAGCACGATCCTTAATCATATTAACCATACGAGTTTCGCCCCATTTTGGTGTCCAATTAACTTTTTTAATTTCTTCAATTAATTGATCTCTAATTGGTTCAATTGAACAAAACCATTGAGGTGTAGCTCTAAAAATAACAGGTTTATGTGTTCTCCAATCATGAGGATAAGAGTGAACAATATCTTCTTCTTTTAATAAGCAATTATTTTCTTCTAATATTTTTAAAACTTCAAGATTAGCATCTTCATAAAATAATCCAGCAAGTCTTTCTCCAGCATCACTTGTTAATTTACCATGTTCATCAACTGGGCAATATGGCTTAATTCCATATTTTAAACAGACATTAAAGTCATCTTCACCATGTCCTGGAGCAATATGAACAAGTCCAGTACCGGTTTCAGCAGTAACATAATCACCAAGAATTAACATTGATGTTCTATCATAGAAAGGATGTTTAACTAAAATTCCCTCAAGTTCACTACCTTTAATTTCTTTTACTAATTCACAAGTTGTAAAGCCTAATTTTTCAATTAATGTGTCTTTTAATTCACTTAAAAAGACAAAATTACCTTTATCAGTTTTAAATAAGCCATAAATAAATTGTGGATGAGCACAAATTGCTAAATTTGCAGGTAAAGTCCAAGGTGTGGTTGTCCAAATTATAAATTTTGTATCATTAGGAACAACATTTTTTCCATCAACTGTATCAAAAGAAACATAAATTGTATAAGCTTTTACATCATGATATTCAATTTCAGCTTCAGCTAAGGCTGATTCACTACTTGGAGACCAATAAACAGGTTTTAAGCCTTTATAAATTAATCCTTTTAAAGCCATTTCGCTGAAAACATGAATTTCACGAGCTTCAAATTCAGGAAGTAATGTTAAATATGGAGAATCATAATCTCCTAAGCAACCAAGTCTTCTAATATCGCTCTTTTGTCTTTCAACTTGACTTAAAGCATATTCTTTACATTTTTCTCTAAATTCAAATATAGGAGTGGTTTTTCTATTAACTCCACTTTTTGTAACCATATTCTCAATTGGCAAACCATGTGTATCCCACCCAAAAACAAATGGAGTCTTATATCCACACATATTTTTATATCTAACAACAAAATCTTTTAAAATACGATTAAGCATATGTCCACAATGCATTGCACCATTTGCATATGGTGGGCCATCATGTAACATATATTCTCCTAGAGGTTGATCTTCATTCATCTTATTATAAACTTTTTCATCAGCCCATTTTTTAACGAGTAAAGGCTCTTTTATGTTTAAGTTACCTCTCATTTCAAAATTAGTTTCCATCATCAATAATGTGTCTTTGAGTTCCATACATTCCCTCCTAAATAAAAAATCCTTAGAATTTATCTAAGGACGAAATATTTCCGCGGTACCACCTTAGTTACTATAAAAATAGTCACTCAATTAGTAGATGTTAAACAAAAAGTGATACCTTTTATACTCCGCTAAGCACTTCCACCAAACATGCTCTCTCTATAAGTTTTATATAAAAGACTTGTCTTTTATGTAAATAATTATATAAAACTTGCATTGATTTAGCAAACATTTCAATTGTTTTGTTCAATAGTTTTATTACGATTTATGATATTTAAATATATGCATTTATATTTTTTATATTCATTAACCTCATCTCCGTAATTTATTATTCTATCAATGTAATCAAAAATTAAATAGTAAAATGCAGCATGGAATATAACAAAATTTAATCCGCTAGTTTGATTAAATCCATATAGAAGCATTGCAAGAATTACTGAAACAAAAAGACCAACATATTTTTTTACATCAAATAATATCGCTAAATTATAAGCTTCTTTATTTACTTTATTAATTGTAGACTTTATTTCATCATCATTTAAATTTAAACTAACAAGTTTATTTTCTAGAAGTGAGATATATCTCTTTTTACTTTTGAAATAACTATTAAAAATAAAGAATAGAGCAACTTGAAGGAGTAAAATCAAAGAAATATTTATTAAGTTTAAATAGCTATTATAACCAAGAATTATAGTAGAAAAAACTAGAATAAAAATTGATTCAAATAGTTTTAATGGACCAGAAAATGTTATTCTTTTGTAATTATTCATCGAAATCATCGTAGATTGCATTTGTTTTTTTGATTCTAAATAAGAGGGTGTAATCACTTCACTATCAAAATTCCTCATTCCTTTTATCAAAATTACTTTATCAAGCAATGAAACGATAGCAAAAATTAGAAAAAAACTTAAAGGTATGAAAAAGCTTATCTTTTTATTGCAACTATAAAGTCCAAGCGCTAGCGATACGAATGATATCATCTTTGTAATTAAAGAAAAAATAACATATTTTTGACTCTTATCTTTAACTTTATCCATTTTAAAATCTGAACCAGTAACTTCTTCAATTTCAAGAAAATCTCTAGTCCAAATTTTTAATAGTTCACTAATTTTAATTTTTTTAATCTCATCATTTGGATCTGCTATAATTACATATTTTTTAGTAACTTTTAATAATACAACCATATGAAGAAGATCATTTTCATTAATAGTTATTAAATATGGTTGTTTTTTAAAATTATAAATTTCTTCATCGTTTTCTAATTTATAACCTTTTAAAACTACACCATACTTTTTAGCTTCATTTATAATTTCTTTTAAAGAATAACTTTTATCATCTTTATCTTGAATAACATAAAGGAAATCTTTCTTTTTATAAACATTAGCTAAAAGAATTTTTAAAGATGCAAAAGCACAATCTTTCTTTTTAATTTGATTAATAAAATAATACATAGATATTGTCTCCATAAGAAGGCACAGGTATGGGAATAAGGGTTTGAATATTTGTGCCTTCACTATACAAGACGCCAAAAATCTAAAATTTTAAACCACAATTTGAAATATCTTGTAAAATTTGTTGTTTTAATTGTTCAAGAGAAGAAAACTTTTTTTCTTCTCTAATAAATTTAATAAATTCTAATTTTATATTTTTTTCGTAAACTTCTTTATTAAAATTTAAAACAAAAGTTTCAATACTTGGAGAAGATAATTTATCAATTGTCGGATGAACACCAATGTTAGTAATTGAATCATAAATTACACCATCAATTGTAATTTGAGTTTGATATACACCATTTTTTAATAATACATAATTAGTTAAAAGTGAAATATTAATAGTTGGAAAAAGAAATTTAGATCCATTTTGTAATCCCTTAATTACAGTTCCTTTATAAAAATAATGTCTATTCAACATATAATTTGCTTTTTCAACTTCACCATTTCTAATATATTCTTTTATTTTTGTTGAAGAGACTTTTTCATTGTTTACTAAATAAAAATTAGGGGTAAATACTTTAAAATATTTTTTTAAAATGCTGACATTTCCTAAACCATTTTTTCCAAAAGTATAATCATTACCAACATATATATTTTTAGGATTAATAATCTTTAATATTTTTAAAATAAAATCAAGATAAGTCATATTCTTAAAATATAAAGAATTGTCTAATAATATCAATTTCTTTATATTAAATGAAGACAATATTTCTTCTTTATCTTCTAATGAAAGTAATACATCTTCATTATTTTTAAATGACTTAAGCAATGATAAAATTATGACATTATCTTTATTTTTCAAAGCTTCTTTGATTAAAAATTGATGGCCTTTATGAATACCATCAAATAATCCAAGAACTAAAGTCGCATCCTTTTCTTCCTTAATTTTATCAATATCAAATTCTTTAATAATTTCTGTTTTCATTTCTTGAATATTATATAAAATTTGCTAACATAATTAAATATGAAAGCCCTTAGAATTATTCTTGCATCTATTAAAAAAGCTGATGAAGAATATAATCTTTTTTCTTCTAAAGATAAGATTGTAATTGGAATTAGTGGTGGAAAAGATAGCATGGTTTTATTATATTCTCTTGCTTTATATAAAAATTATTCCCATAAAAATTTTACTTTAATCCCAGCAATTATAGATTTAGGATTTCCAAATTTTCAAATTGATAATATTAAAAACTATATTAAATCCCACCTAAATTTAGATTTAGAAGTACTTGATGGAAAAACTGTATATCCAATATTAAAAGCTCAACAAGAGTTGCAGCACACACCTCATCTTCCATGTTCAATATGTTCAAAGATGAAAAAAGCTATAATTAATAAATATGCTAATAAAATAAAAGCAAATAAAGTTTCTTTTGCTCACCATCTTGATGATGCAATCGAAACTCTATTTTTAAACGAGATTTATGGAGGAAGAATTGCTACATTTACTCCAAAAATGTTCTTAGAAAATGAAAAAATAACATTTATTAGACCATTAATTTATGTAAAAGAACAAACTATTAAAAAATGTCTAAAGGAAGAAAATATTTTAATTGAGAAAAGTAATTGTCCAAATGATGGAATTACTAAAAGAGCAGAAATTAAAAATATATTAAATTCAATTTATAACACTTTTGAAGGAAGCCACGATAATTTCTTAAATATATTAATTAATAAAGAAAAAGAAGATCTTTTTTATAACCACTATGAAAAGTCTTTATCAGATGATGGTCTATATTATAAAGAAATAGATGACATTTTAAGTTATAAAAAATATCTTTCATTTATAAAAAGAAATTTGAAATCATATTGTTTTTCAAAATTATTTAAGAAAAAAGATTATTTGACTAAATATTTTTTAATATATAAAAATAATAAAATTAAAGGAGCTGTCGAGATAAATTATAAAGAAAGAGATTTTGTTATATCTACTATTAAATTTATTTCTAAAAAGGAATTTAAGTTATTTTTATTTAAATTTTATAAGAATTTATATCTAAGAATTAATCCAGTTAATCTTTATATTTATACAAATGATGTATCTTTCTTAAATGAATTTAATTTAGTAAAAATTAAAAAGGATTTATATTTATTAAATATAAATCCAATTGATATTGAAAAACTACTGAAGAAATCACATAAGTGAACTTAAAGGAGATGTATCAGAAAATACACATATAGCTAGATAATTTGAAGCAGATGTAAATCCTCCAACTACATCAAATGATAAATAAATCGTTCTAGATTCAGTTTCTCCTTCAAAAATAACTTCATAAGAAACAAAATTAAATTTATTAAGAATATCACTACCTCCAGTTGGATTATTTGGAACAAATCCAGCCTTAAATTCGAAGGCTTTTTTAGTGATGTTCTTTTCACTATCTTCATAATATAAATATAATTTTCCATCATCTTCTTTAAAATGACGATGTAAAGTTATTTCTTCATTTTCATTTACAATACTTTCATATTCGCTTGGCATCAATGAAACAATTTTATCCCATACTTCAGAATAATTATATTTATCAATAATACATTCTGAATATTCAGTATCAACATCAATAAATGATACCTTATTTGTATATCTAGTTGAAGAATCATTATTTATTTCACTTAAAGCATATTTATATTCTTTTCCTAAATATAAATATGGTGTATCAAGATATAATAATTCGTTATTAATATTAGTGTTTCCATCAAATTCATTAACTTGAATCCACTTTCTATCATTAATGTAATAATAAGTATTAGCATTAACTATAGCTTTTCCAGAAGAATATACATCGCCTTCAACCCAGCCTTGATTTTCTAAATAAATATATTTTGATCCATCACTATTATCTTTAATTTCGCTAGTCACTAATTTGGTTGATAAATCATCGATTCCTAAATAAATATATTGTTTGCCTTCTATTTCAAAATAATGATTTGAAGAATTATATGAAGTACAAGGTTCATAGTTTGTTAAAGTAGCATAATAATAGTTTGAATATCCAATTTCTTTTAATATTCTATCATTTTCAAATCCACTCACTTCTCTCCAAATATGTTCATTATTATTATAAAAATAAGTTGAACTTGAAGAAATAAATGTTTTTTTGCTAGTTAATGTTCCTTGTTTATATTTACCATCAACTAAAATATATTGAATTCCATCAAAAGTATAGATATGATTTGAATCTTCAACATCCATTTCTTTCCAATTCCCATCAACAAGAGCATAATTTTTGCTTTCAATATTAAATGAAGAAAGTGTATTTTCTTTATTTATATTTGTAATAATTTCTGTACCATTAACATTTGCAATCCAATAAGGGGAACTACTAGAATACGAAGCAAGAATTTCCCCGTTTTCAGAAGAATCATTCTTTCTTAATGTACAACTACTACCTGTTTTTTCTAAATATGTAAGATCATCATTAATAATAAATTCATGGTCCCTACTTTTTAAAGTAACATTTAAAGAAGTTTGATAAACATCTACATAGTTTTTATTGTTATTATCTAAACAACCTTCTTCATAAATTAATGTTTTATTTAAATTATGCCTTAAATAATTTCTAATTGATGAATAATTTTTATTTCCAGTATCAATAGTTCCATAAACTCCAATTGAACTTGTTGATTCAAGTGAAGAAGAAATCATCGACGAAACATATAAAGTACCTTGTGAAGCAAGTGAAAGATCTAAATAATTATCGTATCCACTAACATTTTTAGGAGGTAAAATAGCAATATTAGCATTTACTTCTAAAGAAAAGACAACAAGTGATGAACCTTGACCAACTTTAATATTATGATCAACAACTAATTTGCCATTTATTACAAATCTAGAATCTTCATTAACAAATGGAAAATAAAATTCTGAAGTATCAATTGTATTATATATTGTTAAAGTATTAATCTTTAAATCACCATTAACATTATATTCATCATATTCACTACGATATGTCCTTTTAATTTCGCATAGTGAGTTATTAATAAATCCATCTTCTCCAATAAAAACATCTTCGATAACATTACTATTATCAGAATATTTTAAGGTTGTTTTAACTTTACCTTTTCTTTCAACTATTAAATTACATCTTAAAGAATCAAGTTTATAAGTTGAAAAAGGATTAACTTTATTTTCGATTTGACTAATAGCATTTTTACTATTTGTGTAACCTCTTATACTTAAATTTGTTTTTAAGATTCCACCTTCTTTAACAATAATTGAATTAGTTGAACTATCATTTAAAGTAGAATCGTAAATTAATCCATAATTTACTAATTTTGCATTATTTTCAATAGTTAATGTATGACCATTAAGGTCAATTGCTCCAAAACTAGATGATAAGTCACTTTCAAATTTGTTATTTTTACCAATATATCCTCCAACTGTAACTTCACCTTTAATAACAAGATCAGAAGTTAATTTTAAAGTTTTAAAAGCTAAAGCAGGATTAATTGAAAAAGTATTATCATTTTTAAATTTCAAAGCATCTTTAATTGATAAAGTATCAACTTTTTGTTGTTCAATAAATAATTTTTGATTCTCTTTAATTTCTTTAATCGAACCACTTTCAATAGTTGAAGATAAATCATTAAAACAATATGCAAGGGAAACACTATCAAAATCAGTGAATGCTTCTTCTAAAGAATGATAAGTTTTAACGTTTTGGTTTTTTGAAATTGCAATATGATTTGAAGGATTGTTATCATCGAAAATAAAAGATGAATAAGGGAAATTACTTAAATTTGGATTATCATATTCTTCAAATACTATACTTCCGTTAATTTTAGTATTTTTTAAACTTGGTCCAAATTCAACACTAAAACCTGGCATTGTCCCACTTCCTAAATCAATAAAAGTAATAGCTTTCTCACCTTTATTTACATATAGTCCATCAAGTACAAGATTAGAGAATGAAGAAATTGATGCTTTTTCAAAGCTCTTTGGTAAATAAATAGATTTAATGCTCTTAACATTATCAAAAGCAAAGAATGTTGCTTCTTTTATTCCTTCGCCTAGTTCAATAATTTCTGCTCCGTCAAGATTAGAAACCTTTGTCCCATCTTCTAAAGTTCTTCCAAATAATTCAGTAAATCCCATTGGACCTACTACAACTTCTTTTCCATTTTTAATTCCATCAATTTTTAAATAAGATGGAATATATTGATTTTCACTTAGCGAATTTATTTTTTGATAATTTCTAAGCAATGCAGGATAAAAATTAATCATTGAAGGTAAACTTGAAGTAAATTGTTCGAAATAAGATAAAATATCAGCTCTTAAAATAGCTAACTTTTTATTAGTATAATCAAAAGATATATATTCGTTTACATCATATTTAAAATCATCAAGATAATAAAATATTGAATCATAATTTTCTCTATTTGATGAAGACAAGACTTCACCATTTGAATTAATTCCACTTAAATATTTATATTCATTTCCTTCATTTCGAACTAAAACAAAAGGAGGTTCGTCAAGAAATTTATTAATATCAAAAGAACCGTCTTTAAAATATTCTCCAATTTCAAATTCCATTGAACCACTTGTACTATCAAGTTTAATGTCTAAACTTCCTAAATCAAAAAAGTAAGATGAATTTTCACTAAAAGTTAATGTAGAAAATTTAAGTAAACCTAAATATTCAACTTGGTATTCATCGTTATGTAAAACATAGGCAGCACATCTTGTTGAAGGTCCATCATAATAAAATAACTCACCTTCAATATTGTTTTCTCTTGCTTTTTCAAAATAAGATTTAGAAATATTAATAAAATCTTTAGTTGGATCTTTAATAGAACAACTTGATAGAACGCTTAAAGTTAGTAAACCTGCTGATAGTAATAATATCTTTTTCATATACAAATACTACCATAAAAATTATATTTTTAATATAATTTCACAAATTTAATAATAAATTCTTTATATTTTTCGTTTATTGATTCACTGTCTTTAACACTATTTCCAACAGTTTCAATATAGAACTTAATCTTTGGTTCAGTACCACTTGGTCTAATAGTAATTTTGCTTTCATCTTCAAAAATAAATGTTAAAACATTGCTTTTTTCACTTTCAATATTATTTGTATTTCCATTTTTACTTGTTGATTTTAATAATAAATAATCAAGCTTTTCATTAATATTTGAATTAAAGATATTTTCTAAATATTCAAATGAACAATTTCTTAAATCGTCCATCATCTTATTCATTGTTTTTAATCCGTTTTCTCCATCAAATTCATAAGTTAAAAGAGAATTTTTATAATAACCAATCGTTTCATATATTGAATGTAATTTATCAATTAAATTAATATTTCTTTCATGATAATAATAAAACATTTCTGCAATAATTAATGAAGCATTTACCGCATCTTTATCTCTAACTTTAGGATTAGTTAAATATCCATAACTTTCTTCAAATCCAAAAATATATCTGTTTTCCTCATTATTTTCTTCTAACTTACAAATAACATCACCAATAAATTTAAATCCAGTTAATACTTTTTTCATTTCTATATTATGCATTGAAGCAATTTTATCAACAGCTCCTGTTGAAACAATACTTCTTACAGCTATTGGATTTAAAGGTAAGGAAGAATGATTGCAAATAAAATCAAAAAGAAGAATTCCAACCTCATTTCCAGTTAATAATTTAAATTCACCATTATATCTAATTCCTATTCCACATCTATCACAATCTGGATCAGTAGCAATTAAAAGATCAGCATTTTCTTTATTACAATAAGAAATTCCTAACTTCATTGCTTCATAAATTTCAGGATTTGGATAAGGACAAGTTGGGAAATTTCCATCTGGATCTCTTTGTTCAACAGGTACAAAAACATTATTAAATCCTGCTTCTTTTAAAGTTTTTAATACAGGAATTAAGCCAGTCCCATTAAGTGGAGTATAACAAATTTTTATTTCTTTTTTTGAAAAGTCTTTTAATAAAGAAATTTTTAAAGTATCTTTAACAAATTCATCAACAATTTTTAAATCGATGAAGGAAATCATATTGTTATTTACAAGTTCATCAAAAGATTTAATGTTTTTAAACTCCTTAAAAATATCAACATGTGATATTTCTTCAATCATCTCATCAGCAACTTTTATTCCAATTTGACATCCGTCATGATTATAAACTTTATAGCCATTATATTTACTTGGGTTATGGCTTGCAGTAATTATACATCCTCCTGATGTATGTAATTTTCTTACGGCATAACTTAAAAGTGGTGTTGGCTCAAGAGTAGGATAAATATAGACTTTAATTCCTAAAGAAGCATAAACTTCACTAGCATATTTAGCAAATAAACTTGAATTATTTCTTGAATCATATCCGATAGAAATAGATGGGAAATCGTAGTGTTTTTTTAAATAATTTGCGATTCCAAAACTTGCTTTTTTAACAACATATTCATTCATTCTGTTGCTTCCAAGCCCCATTATGCCTCTAAGTCCACCAGTTCCAAATTCTAAGTCTTTATAAAAAGCATCATTAATCTCTTCTTCACTAAAAGAGGATAAAATATTATAATCATCACTATTTATAGCTCTAATTTGTTCTAACCATAATTGATATTTTTTAAATGTTTTTTCTTCCATAATTTTGCCCCTAAATACAGGAAATATTATAGCATTTACAAGCAAATTATTGATATAAAAAACATATTAAAAATATGTTTTGATCAAAATTATTATTTTCTTCACTATCCCCCGATTGTGATAATACATCAAATTTTATTAGACATATAAATTATGTATTAACTTAATAGTAATTAATAAAATAAAAATTAATTTGTATTACAATAAATATTAATGCAATCTTAATATTCAATATACTCAATTAAATGATAAATTATAGACATGATTATATTAGTTGGGCCTTCAGCAAGTGGAAAAACTGAAATTGTAAAATATTTAATTAAATATTTTTCTTATACAAAATTTGTAACCACCACTACTAGAAAAATTAGAGTTAACGAAATAAATGGGATAGATTATAACTTTATTTCAACTGCCGAATTTTTAGATAAAATAAAAAATAATGAATTTATTGAATTTGTAAATTATAACAATAATTATTATGGAACAGAAAAAAGAAATATTAATGATTCAACATGTTTAATTATTGAACCATCTGGATTAAAAGCTTTTAAACAATTAAATGACCCTACTATTATTTCTTTTTATCTTGAAACTAAAAAAGAAATAAGAAAACAAAGAATGATTGAAAGAAAAGATAAAATTGAAGATATAAATATAAGATTAAAAAATGATGATTCAATATTTAAAAAAGATAAAATTAAGCAATATATTGATTTTTATATTGATTCAAATTATGAATCTATTAAAGATTTGGCGATAAAAATAGATAAATTATATAAAGAAAAATTAAATAAAATTAATTAATCTTCACTATCTTTAGAAACTGTAACATATAATTTTTCAATTGTATTTTTATTATCTACAGCTAATACTTTTAATGTTAAATTTTTATATTTAATTACATCATTTACTTTACAAAATTCGTTATCAGAAAGTTCAATACAAAATCCACCAATCGTAACATATTCTGTAGATAAAAGATCTTCTTTATCTAAATTAAATTCTGTAAAGAAATCATCAAGATTCATCTTGCCATCAACAATATACGTTCCATCTTTTTGCTCAATTATAGGATTTTCTTTATCATCTGTCTCATCCCAAATTTCTCCAACAATCTCTTCTAAAATATCTTCAAGAGTAATAATACCCTCAGTTCCTCCATACTCATCTAAAATAACAGCTAAATGAGTCTTTGTTCTTTTAAATTCTTTAAAAATATCATTAATTTCAATACTTCTAGGAAAATTTAAAATAGGAAGGATAATACTTCTAATATCGTTTCTTATACCTTCAATTTTCATTCTAATTAAAGTTTTACTTAACACAAAACCAACGATATTATCGATACTTCCTTCATAAACTGGAATTCTAGAATGTAAGAATGTATCTTCATTTGATAATATTTCATCCAAATCTGAATTAATGTCAAGTGCATAAACATCAACACGAGGAGTCATAATTTCATAAGCTAAAGTATTAGCATAATCGATTGTTCCCCTTAACATATCAGCCTTTTCTTCATCAACAACTCCATTTTCTTCAATGTCATCAACCATTTCATGAAGTTCATCATCAGTAATTTCAACATCTTTTACATTTTTTCTTATTGGATAAGTTAATCCATTAATAAAATGCTTAGTTAAAAATGTAAATGGAAAAAGAGCATAATAAAGAACGAAGATAAAAATCGAAGAAGAAATTACTACTTTATAATTTTGAATTTTTCCAATTGATTTAGGTAAAATATCTCCAAATAAAATTAAAATAACTAAAGTAGCAATTGAAATTACTAAGGTAACAATTGTAAAAAGAGACGAAGAACTATCGATTCCAATAACTTTTAAAAGAGAAAATGAGAAAGGAATAGAAATAATTTCAAGCGCAATATTAACTAAATCATTGCTTAAAATAATAGTTGATAATGTTTGATCGAAATTATCTAATAATTTTAAACTTATTTTTAAACTTTTCTTCTTATTTTTTTCATAATTTACTTTTATATGATTAACATTTACGCTTCCATAAGCCATATCACACATTGAAAAAAGAAAACTTAAAGCAATAAGTAAAATATAAATTAAAGAATAAATCAATAAACTAATTTGATTTTCGTTCATGTTTATTCTCCTTTAATTTATTAATCTTAATTTCATCAATGTCACCAACCAATTCTTCTAAAATATCATCCATTGTAACCATTCCAATTAAGTTTTTATTTTTATCAACAACAAAACCTAGATGATTTTTAGTTTTGTTAAATTCTTCAAATATCTCATCAACCTTTGTTGACTCCTCAAAATACAAAGGTTTAGTTAAACATCCAACAATATTAAGATGCTTATCAGCCATATATTCTTTAAAATAAGTTCTAACAGTTAAAATTCCAATAATATTATCTATTTTTTCATCATAAATTGGTATTCTACTATAGTTATTTTCTAATATTATTTGATTTAATTTATCAATTGTTAAATTATTAATATCAAGAGCAAATATTTCATCTCTCTTTTTTAATACTTGAGAAACACTAATCGTATCAAAATTAAAAGCATTATTTAAAATAGATAATTCTTCATCTTCTAATAATTCTTCTTTTTCTTCACTAATATTATCATCATTTATCGCTTTATCAGCTTCAATAATAAAATCTTCTTTAGTAAAAATATTTTTATCTTTAATTTTGAATATTTTACGAACTAAAATTAAAATTCCTTTAAAAATCATAATTAAAGGAAATAATATTATATAAAAGAAAAAGACAATATATCCAAAAGCTTTAGCCAATTTATTAGGTAAATGACTACCCAATATTTTAAATAAAGAATCAGTAAATATATAAATTAAAAATGAAAGAATTAAAGTTGAAACAAGAGAATCTGTACCTTCTTGTAAGGTTGGAAATAAATCCATTATGATATTTGACATTAAAAAGGACATTACATATTGAATTGCATTATTTACAATTAAAACATCAATTAATGTTTCATCAAAATGATTTATTAAAAAATTAACTACTCTTCCAATTTTACTTTTTTTATTTGCTTCTACTTTAAAATAATATTTGTTGCAGTTTGAAAAAATATTTTCACTGCCTGCAAATATTCCACAAATAAATAAAAGTAATATTAATATAATTATATTCCAGTAAACTGGAATATTTAATTCAACACTAGTTAGTTTAATTAAACTAAAATACGGCGACATATTTCTCCTTAATGTACTTAATTATATTAATATTTAAAAATATATACAAGAATATATT
>JAEDOI010000072.1 GCA_016302065.1 Bacilli bacterium
TTTTCTTAAAGCAATAACAAATAAAGGAATTAATCCTAAATTAATTGATCCTCCGGTTGCGCCAATATTAATCTTTATAAATTGTAAAGCGATAGCTAAAGCAGATAAGATTGCAATTTCCGCCATATCTTTAACATCAATTGAATCTTTTGTTGAAGCATTTGAGAAACATAATAATGCACACGCAAAAGAAACAATTGAAGAATATGTACATCCAAATGTGATTTTTGTTTCCGCACAAGAAGCAACATCTTCCCACACCCAAGCATAATCTGCATTGAAATTTTCTTTTAATAAACTTTGGGTTAATGCAACGTTATATAAACTATTAGCGATTAAAAATAAAACGCCGACACAAAGAAGAATTAATGTTGAACCAATATAGAAATTTTTGTGAACATATTTTCCTAAAATTGTTAAAGGAATGCTAATAAAGCTGATTACAAATAATGTAATAAATGGCCAAGCAGTGCCTTCTTTAATTGATTGTAATAAATTGAGTGTTTCACGAGAATGAGCTTTGCTAATCTCATAATAATCTCCCCAGTCAGGATCGCTAACTAATGTTGCAACCGCACCTTTAGTTGTTACAAGATTTGTGAATAAACCAATAAATAGAAGGACTTCACAAATGATAGTTAAAAGAAATAGCCAATTATCTTTTAACCAATTAATTTTTGATTTGTTTTCCATAAAAAAATCCCACTTTCTTGCCGCTGTGGGATTATTTAAAAAATCATTAAATATTCCTACGCTGGCATTACCCAGATCAGGTATGGTCGACCTTAGACTAAAGGTCCTCTCAGCCAGGTTCACCCCAGCTCCCAAGCATAAGTATATTCTTTTTAATTTTGCCAATCAATAGGTTTTATATTGTGTTTTTTTAAAAAATCATTCGCTTTTGAAAATTGATGCATATTAAACCATCCACCTCTATTCGCACTTAAAGGAGATGGGTGAACACTTTCAAGAATATAGAAATTTGGATTTGTTAAATATTTTTTATATTTTTTCGCAAAGCCACCCCAAAGCATAAAAACAATTGGTTGATTTAATTGATTAATGAATTTAATGACGTCTTCCATAAATAAATCATATTCTTTAATATGATGCGATAATGGTTGACCTTGTCTTACTGTTAAATAAGCATTTAATAATAAAACACCTTGCTTCGCTAAATATGTTAAATCTCCATCATTTTTCATATGGGTTCCTAAGTCGTTATCAAGTTCTTTATATATATTTATTAAACTAGGAGGCAATTTTGTTTCTGATGGAACAGAAAAAGATAACCCCATTGCCTGATTAGGTTCGTGATATGGGTCTTGACCAATAATAACCATTTTAATATCTTTGACTGGAGTTAATTCAAATGCTTTAAACATTTCACTTCTTGGTGGATAAATAATATGGTTTTGATATTCATCGTTTAAAAATGAATGAAGGTTTTTTGAATAATCTTTCTTTTTTGTTTCAATAAATAAATCGTTCCACGTTTCCATAAATTAAATTATACTTTTGAGATAAAAAGATAACAATGTATAATTGTTATTAGTTTATGAAAGTATTAATTGTTTTTAATCATCCTGCTCCATACAAAATTAATTTCTTTAATGAATTATCTAAACATATTGATTTAGATGTTATTTTTGAAAGGGTAAAAGAAAGGGATCGATCAAAACTATTTTATTCAGAAAAGAAATGTGACTTTAATGTAATAAGCATTAAAGGAATATCTTTTGGAAATGAAAATTATTATTCTAATGGGATAATTAAACATATAAAACACAATCAATATGATTTAATTATTATGAACGGATATAGCACTCTCGCGGAAATGAAAACTATCCGTTATTTAAATAAACACCACATTAAATATGTTTTATATATTAATGGAGGAATTATTAATTTCAATGAACCTAAATGGAAAAAGAAATTAAAAACTAAATATATTTCTTCCGCCTCGTATTATTTCTCTCCAGATAAAAGAAGTAACGATTATTTAATATATTATGGAGCGAATCCAAATAACATTTTAAATTATCCATATTCCACCATTCATGAAAAAGAAATATTAACTAATCCATTATCAATTGAAGAGAAAAAGAAAAGAAGAATTGAAAACGGAATTGAATGTAAAAATTTATTCGTGTCGTGTGGGCAATTAATTAAAAGAAAAAATTATTTTGAATTGATTAAAGTTTGGAAAAATATCGATAAAGATAATTTATTAATCATTATCGGCGACGGAAAAGAAGAAAATAAATATCTTAAATATATCAAAGATAATGATATCAAAAACGTTAAAATTACTGGTTTTTTACCACGTAAACAAATATTTAATTTATACCAAATATCTGATGTGTTTGTCTTTTCTTCTAATGAAGATATTTATGGGCATGTTATTAACGAGGCTTTATCTCAAGGTCTTCCAGTTATTTCCACTCCAAATGTAAATGCTTCTCAACATTTAATAAAAGATGGAATAAATGGATATATAGTCAACAATATTGACTCAGATGATTTTAGACAAAAAATCAAAGATGTTTTATTATTAGATACCTATAATGAATGTATTAAAACCGCAAAAGAAAACACATATGAATTAATGGCGAATAAGTTTATCCAAATGTTAGAAGGAGTATTGAAAAGATGAATATTATTTTTTTAACAAGTTCAATGACTGAATCTGATTTTTCTTCTTACCAAAGCAAAGCGAAGATTAAACCTAATCCTTCTAACCAAAATTTTTATAATAAATTAATTAAATGCCTTAGTTTAAAAAATGATGTATATCCACTATCTTTAAGGCCTTTTTGTAAAGGAATGTTTGACGAAGAAGAATTACCTGAATCAAGAAGCGATGATGGATCAATAGCATATTATTATCCAAAAGTATCTTCTTCAAGAAGATATAAAGTTTTTAATTTAAAAAACGAAATTATTAAAGTAGTTGATAAAATCATTTCCG
>JAEDOI010000073.1 GCA_016302065.1 Bacilli bacterium
TCGATCTTCTTCTCTAAATTTAATAGATTCTCAGAATATTCTATCGTTTTGGTTGTCCATAAATATCTAAATTTCCTTTATTTATGATATAATCTTTTATTAATGGAATAATTTTTAAATAAGTTTCTAAAACAGTTTCTTTCTGAGCATCTGTTAAATTAAGTTCTGATTGAGCATCAACTAAAGACTTTCCTTCAATATTTATATATTGATACATTAATAAAGCATTAACAATTATTTTAAAATCTTCTTTACTAGGAATTGTAATTGTTTGTCCACTAAAATATGTTAATAAACGAGTTAAGTTATTTCCGTCTAGTAAGAAGCATAAGTGACTCAAAGTTTCATACTCTGGAAGTTCTTCAGTTTTTCATAATAAGAAAAATAACAATGAATAAACATCTGAAAGACTAAGAGAATTTAAATTTGATTTAATTTCCGTCTTCTTCATAATTTCCCTCAGGATTAGAGATAATTTTCTTCATTAATGCTTCATCAACTTTTTCTGATTCAAAACAATATATTATGTTTTGTTTTAAACTTGAAAAGAACTCATTCGTTACTAGTTGAACGTTCGATGCCATTGATTTAGGCAATCGTCAGAGAACTATTCCAGAAGTAGTATCGTAAGAAAGTAATTTCTTTTTCTTTTTTAAAGTTGAAATAGTAGTTAATAATACGCTAATCTTAATATTTGTTCGTAATGATGAATTTAATTTCTTAAAATATTTCGAAATAGATTCGTCTAAAAGCGGCTCTACATCGTTGAATACTAATTTCAAACTACGAAATGCTGCTCGGTTTGATTCATATCTAACTTGATCGAATAGCTTTTCTTGATAAGCCATCGTGTCAAATCTTGAATCTAATTCAGCTCTAGCAGTAACTTGTCTAAATTCATTATTTTGATATTCAACTTTCATCGGATATAGTAATGCTTTAGTATAATTAAGACAAGATTTAATTGGCTTAATTATCTTTCCTTTTACTAGTTTTCCTTGGTTATTTCAATTTTTAATTAATGCAAAGTATAATCGATTCGCTGAATGGAATGCATACTGATCGTAATCTTCGAAGTTCTGGAACATTCTCTTTTTAATTGCCAGAGCTTTGACGAGCAATCACAAGTAGTTATACATAAGATTTTCATCTTTTTCATATACACCAGGATTTTCAGCAAGTCTAGGAACTACACTATCGATTCAGATACACATATCAGTATAGTGCATTCCTTTTGGTTTTTTTCACATCATTTTATGTAAATCTCCTTAATTAGCAAGCCGAACTTATTCCAGTTGAATCTTTAACAATATTTAAATAAGAATCAATCGGTAAATTTAATTCATTTTGTCGATGAGAAATGATATAAACAGACTCAACGTTCATTAATTCTGACTGAATTAGTTTCATGATATTATCACAACTTGTCTTATCTAAGTAATCAGTAACTTCGTCTAACGCTAATAGATTAGAGCTCATACCGAAATAATTAATTAATAAATTTCTTAAGGCAAGTTGGACGATTAAGTCAACTTTAGTTCTTTCACCTCCAGATAAACCTTCAACAAGTTTTCCGCAATAAGAAACGTCTAAGTTATTTCCGTCTAAGTAAATTTCTATTTCATCCGTATCAAAAACGATTTTACAAAATTCCTTAGACTTTGTATTTAGATACTTAATAATATTTTGTAATAAAATTCCTCTAAAATCTCTCTTTGCTAGAGAATCCATCTTCTTAAGTACCATTTGTCTTTGTTCTAATTCAATCTTATGTTCAGTTAACTTAGTTATTTCATTAGTTAAAGTTGCTTTTTCTCGCTTAGTATCTTCAATTAAACTCTTTTTTGAATTTAAATTTTGTTCGAAGTTTTTTATGTCCTTATCTAAAGAAATTATATTAGTTTGAAGATTAGACTTCTTAGTATTTAACTCTTGTAAAGAAAGTTTTAATTTTAAAATAGTATTTTCTATCGAAGTTTTATTTTCTTTACTAGTTCTTAAATCATTTGAGAACTGATCTTCAATTTGTTGCTTGAATGTTTTAAATTTTTCATCAAAATTTTTAATTGAACGTTCGGTCTCTTCTAATTGTTTTTGAAAATCATTTAATTTGTCTTGATCTTCTTTAGTCGATGGTCGAGTGAAATTTAATAATTTTTGTTTACAAGTAGGACAAGTATCAGACATTGAATTTATTTGATTGATTTTATGTTGAAGATTATGAATTTCAGAATTTAATGAAATACGTTTTTCTTTTAAAGAATTTGTTCTCGAATTAAATTCTTCAATTAATTTACGTTCAGCTTCATTTTTCTGATTTAGTAACTGAATGTAATTGTCTGATTCAGTTTTTAATTTAGCTTCATTTTCTGACATTTCATTAGTTAAACCATTTGTAGCATTTTCAATCTCTTTAAATTGATCCTTTAATTTATTTAGTTCAGATTCATCAGGTTTAACCATAGAATTTACTTCATTTGTTAAATTCTCGATTTGAGTAATCGTAGAATTTAATTTTGTATTTTTAACTAAAAGTGCATCTTGAACTTCTCTTAATTTTGAAGAAACTTGTGAAGATCTCATTTCAAGTCTTCTTTTTGTATCTTCAATCATAAAATCAGTTTTAGTTAATGATTCTAATAAATCTTTTCTACCTGACGGAGAATTTAAAGTTAATCTATTTGGCATTCCTTGTCCAATTAAAATAGTTGATGCTAATAAATCCTTAGTTAGATCAGGCAATACTTCACTTAAAATCTTTTTAGACTCAGTAATTCCTTTACCGCTAATATCTTCTGAATTCTTTATAATTTTTAAAT
>JAEDOI010000074.1 GCA_016302065.1 Bacilli bacterium
TTTCTTTATTATTGTCATTAAAATTTTCTAAGAAATATTTAAATTTTCCATAATCTCCTAAATGAGATCCCATTACATCATTAACATCATATAATTTATCTTTTTCAGAAGCTTCAAATAACTCATTAGTTAAATCAACTAATACCTCAATATCTTGAAGAGCCAATCCAATAGATTCTATATGGTTAAAATTATTCATAGATTCTATTTCTTCAATAGTTGCAATTTCTAAAGCCTCAGATAAATTACCTTTTGGTAATTCTCCGTGTATTCTAACTAATTCTGCAACTTCATCAATTTTGTCATATAAATTTTCATAAATTTCTTGGAAATATTCGTGAATCATTTTAAATTGTTTTCCCATAACATTCCAATGTAATATGTGAACGTTTCTTTCTGCTAATGTAAGTTCAGCTAATAATTTATTTAATAATTCAATTGTTTTCATTTAATTTGCACCTCTACTTTTTTTAAATTAAATAAATTAAAATTCATTTTTTAATACAAAATAGATTAAATTGATTGATGGAACGTTCTAGAAATAACTTCTAATTGTTGTTCCTTATTTAATTTTGTAAAGTTTACAGCATATCCTGATACTCTAATTGTTAAATTAGGATAATTTTCTGGATTATTCATTGCATCTATTAATGTTTCTCTATTTAATACATTTAAATTTAAATGATGTGCTCCTTGAGAAAAATATCCATCTAACATATATTTTAAATTATTAACCTTTTGTTCCATCGTTTTTCCGCAAGCTTCTGGAACTAATGATAATGTCATTGATATACCATCTTGGCATACATCTTTATAAGGTATTTTAGCTATACTATTTAAACTAGCTAAAGCTCCATTTTTATCTCTTCCATGCATTGGATTTGCCCCTGGAGCTAATGGTTCTCCAACTTTTCTTCCATCTGGAGTTGTTCCAGTCTTTTTACCATAAACTACATTTGAAGTTATAGTTAAAACTGATAATGTATGCTTAGCATTTCTATAAAGTTCATTTTGTTTTAATTTATTTATAAATTTATTTAAAATTTCTACCGCTATTTTATCAACTCTATCGTCATCATTACCAAATTGTGGATATTTTCCTTCAATATTAAAATCAATAGCTATTCCATCTTCATTTCTAATAGGTTTAACTTTAGAATATTTTATTGCTGATAATGAATCGGTAATAACTGATAATCCAGCAACTCCAAATGCCATTAATCTTTCAACTTCTGAATCATGGAAGCACATTTGAGAAGCTTCATAAGCATATTTATCGTGCATATGATGAATTATATTCATAGTCCCAACATATAATTCAGCACAATAATCCATAGTTTTATCTAATTTTTCCATAACTTTATCATAATTTAATACTTCATCATTAATTGGTTCTAGTCCTTCAATTACTTTAGTTTTAAGTCTTTCGTCAACTCCACCATTTATAGTATATAATAACATTTTAGCTAAATTTATTCTAGCTCCAAAATATTGCATTTGTTTACCAATTTTCATGGCAGATACACAACAAGCTATTCCATAATCATTACCATATATAGGACGCATTAAATCATCATTTTCATATTGGATTGAACCAGTTTCAATTGACATTTTCATGCAATATTTTTTAAAATTATCAGGTAATTTTTCTGACCATAATACTGTCATATTTGGTTCTGGGGCTGGATTCATATTAGTTAAAGTGTGAAGTATTCTATATGAATTTTTAGTTACTAATGATTTATTTTCATCTAACATACCACCAATAGATTCAGTAACCCAAGTTGGATCTCCTGCGAACAAATCATTATATTCTGGAGTTCTTAAGTGTCTGACCATTCTTAATTTTAATACAAATTGGTCTATTAATTCTTGAGCTCCTTGTTCATCTAATGTTCCTTCATTTAAATCTCTTTCAATATAAATATCTAAAAAAGTAGATACTCTTCCTAAACTCATCGCTGCTCCGTTATTTTCTTTAACTCCAGCTAAATAAGCTAAATATACAAATTGAACAGCTTCAGTAGCATTTTTAGCTGGATTTGATACATCTATTCCATAAGACATTGCCATAGCTTTTATATCATTTAAAGCCCTTATTTGTTGAGTTATTTCTTCTCTTTTTTGAATATTAGAATGATGTAATGATAAATTTTCAAAATCACGTTTTTTAAATTCTATTAATTTATCAGCACCATATAAAGCTAATCTTCTATAATCACCAATTATTCTACCACGACCATAAGCATCTGGTAATCCAGTTAATAATCCAGCATGCCTAGCTGCTCTTATTTCTTTAGAATATGCATCAAAAACACCTTCATTATGTGTTTTCCTGTACTTAAATTCTTCTAATATATTATTAGGTAATTTATATCCAAATGCTTCTAGTGAGGTCTTAACCATCCTCATGCCACCAAATGGATTAATTATTCTTTTTAAAGGTTTATCAGTTTGTAATCCAACTATAACCTCATCTTTTTTGCTTAAATATCCTGGCTCAAAATTATTTATTCCAGCAACATGTTTTAAATCTACATCTAAAATTCCATTTTTTAATTCTTGTGCTCTTAATTTATTAAATTTATTTAATAATTTAAGAGTTTTATCAGTAATTTGCTCTAAAAATGATTCGTCTCCAGTATATTCATTATAATTTTGACTTATAAAATCACTTACATTAATCTCATCTTGCCATTTATTAGTTTTAAAATTTCTATATGCATATTTATTGCACATTATAAAATCAACTCCTTTTCTTTAAATATATATATTTTTCATTTAAAATTTAACTCTGTTTAATAAAAATAAAATA
>JAEDOI010000075.1 GCA_016302065.1 Bacilli bacterium
CTCAATTCCTAAAGATTTAGTAGAATCTGCCAGAATGGATGGCTATTCAAATCTTAGAATATTTACAAAAATTGTTCTTCCACTTGGTAAGACTGTAATCTTTGTTCAAGGATTATTTGGCTTTATGGGTGGATGGAATGATCTCATTTGGCCACAAATGTTATATGGAGCTAACGTCAATAATAAAAATTTATGGACATTACAAGTTGGTATGGCCTACATGTTAGGTAAATATCGTACTGGTAATCAAATTGGTGTTTCTTTAGCTGGTGGTGTCGTTTGTATTATCCCTGTTTTAATTGTCTATATTCTTGCTGCAAATAAAATTGTTGAAGGTATGGCAAGTGCAGGTGTTAAACGTTAAAGAGGAAAAGTTATATGGAAATAAAAGAAGAATACGTTGATGGTAATACTATTGTTGAATCTAAAGAGGAAGCAAAAGCTTTACTAAAATCATGTAATTATAAAATTCGTAATGGAAATGTTGATTCTTTTGTAAGTTTACAAGGAATTAATAAAGTTTATCCAAATGGTGTTCAAGCAGTTTACGATTTTAATTTAGATATTAATAAGAATGATTTTATTGTTCTTGTTGGTCCTAGTGGATGTGGAAAATCTACAACATTAAGAATGGTTGCTGGTCTTGAAGATATATCTAGTGGATATCTTTATATTGATGGAGTTTTGTCAAACTATCTTCCTTCAAAATCAAGAGATATTTCAATGGTTTTCCAAAGTTATGCACTTTATCCTCAAATGAGTGTTTATGAAAATATTGCTTTTCCACTTAGAATAAGAAAATACGATAAAAAGAAATATGATTATGAACTTGTTTATTATAAAGAAGTTATTGAACTTTTAAATAAAGAAGATATTGTTCAATCAATCATTAATTCATATGATAAATCTTTAAATTTTGGTAAACCATATGAATATATTTCTACTAAATATAATTGTTTAGATGGTAGTGCTAAATATCTTTTAAAAGAAGTTTTAAAGTTAACTAAATTAGAATTTATTGAAACTGAATTTATAAATATTAAAGATTCTATAAAAGAACAATATTCAAATAAACTTGAAAATAGAAAAGAAACATTAAAAGCTAAAGGAAAATTTGTTAATGATGATTTTGTTTATACCGATATTGAGGGAGACGAAATCTACATTAAGGCAAAATTAACTGAACAAGAAATTAGAAATAAAGTATTTGAAGCTGCTACAATTTTGGATCTTGGTCCTTATCTTGATCGTTTACCAAAAGAGTTAAGTGGAGGACAAATGCAACGTGTAGCTTTAGGTAGAGCAATTGTTAGAAATGCCAAAGTTTTCTTAATGGATGAACCATTATCTAATCTTGATGCTAAATTAAGAGTTATGATGAGAAGCGAAATTGTTAGAATCCATGAACAAATTGGTGCTACAACAATTTATGTTACCCACGATCAAACAGAAGCTATGACAATGGCTACTAAGATTGTTGTTATGTCTAAAGGTTGGGTTCAACAAGTTGGAACACCAAAAGAAGTATATTCAAAGCCTAATAATTTATTTGTTGCAAAGTTTATTGGAAGTCCAGCTATGAATATTTTTGATGGAACTTATAATGATGGAACAATTACTTTAGATGATGGATTTAAAGTCGATTTTGGCGAAAAATTAATTTTAGCTCATAAGAAATTCTATACTAAGAAGATTGAAGAAACTGAAAGATTACTTAGTTTACTTGATACTGATATTGAAGGTGAAGTTACAAGAACTGAATTAGCTAAAATATTTAGTGCTAAATCATATGCTAAAAATGAAAAAGAAGCCAAAGATATTGATGTATTGACTTATTCGAAGAAGAAAAAGAAGAAAATATTTGCTAAAAAAGCTGTTAAAGGATTTGATCTTGAAGAAACAAGAAGCAATCTTAATGAAATGTTAGCTAAATATAAAGAAGCTTTTACTTCTTCCCATACAATTAAACTTGGTATCAGACCTGAAAATATTCATGTTGCATCAACTTATAAAGAAAAGGATAAATCTGCTAGCTTTATAATTGAACCAAATGTTGTTGAACTTTTAGGTGGAGAATATTTGCTTCATTCAACATATAATGGCATTGAAATGATAGCTAAAGTACCTGCTACATTAGAAGTTAAAGCTCATGAACAAATTAAACTTGTAATGAGTAAAAACTTAATTCATATTTTTGATGAAATTAGTGGAGAAAGAATTGATTTAGATGAGTAGAGAAATATTGTTTACATATAAAAACAATTTTTCAAATGATTTTATTAATTCTCAAGAAGGGGCCGCAGACCCCTTCTTGATAAAAGTAAATGGTTATTATTATTTATTTTTTACTGCAAGTGATGGTTTAATCTGTTATAGAACATTTGATTTATTACATTTTGAACCTATAAATTGTAATGGTCATGTTGAAGGAATTAATGAAAATATTAAAGCAGGGTATGCCCCTGAAGTTTTTTATTTTAATGGATTCTATTATTTAATATGTTCTCCTAATGGAAATGGACACTTTGTTTTTAAATCTAAAAATATTGTAGGTCCTTACATAAAAGCAAGTGAAAATATTCATGAAATGATTGATGGATCATTTTTTATAGATAGTGATGAGAAAATTTATTTAAGTAGAGCAAGTGAAACTGGAATTATTGTTAAAGAGTTTAATGAATGTAAAAGAAATGATACTGATTTTGCTCTTTTTAATAATGAATTAGTAATTAAAGAAGCTAAAGTTGGAAGATGGAATGAAGGGCCATTTATTTTAAAAAGATATGGAAAATATTATTTAACATATACTGGC
>JAEDOI010000076.1 GCA_016302065.1 Bacilli bacterium
TTTTTAATAATTTGACCGTGTTTAAGAGGTTTGTTAGCGTCTACTATTTTCCAACCAGCCCAATTAGGATGATTATCTCTTGTTATACCACGATAAGTTTCGTGTCCGTCAAATTTTGGAGAGGCATAACCACCCTCGTCAGTTAATACCATATCAATTAATTTAATTGCCTTTGCATCCATATTATGCTAACACTTAAACGAAATTATTTCATTTATAAATAGTTTTTATTTGATTTTTTATTGAAAAATAGTATATTTGTATCAAACAATAGAGTTTACAGTAATTAATGGAAATTGATGTTGAATTAACAAATAGACAATATGAACAAATAATTGAACATTGTGAACAGTATCATCTTGATACTAAAAAGTATTTTGGTGAGAAATTACTTGATGGTTTTTATTTTGAAATATATGGTGATTTAAATGAGAAAAATAGAATAAAGGAAGAAATAAAAAAAGATATTTTTCTAAAAAATATTAAACATATTAAAGATACTGAATATTCATTTGAATTTACTGATGGCTCATCACATAAAGTCGATTTAAAAAATATTATTGATGAATATATAAAAATCGAAAAAGATAAACAAGAGAATATTACAGTAAAAATAACAAAATCAGAAAAAAGATCTGAAACTCCGTTAGAAGAAATTAATACTAACGAAATAAAGGATAACACTCCGACACCAAAAAAGAGAGTGAGAAGACAAATAAAAAGTAATTAATTAAAAATAGTAAAAAATGATTAATGGTGTAAATATACTACCAACTGATAGACTCGTGTTTGAATTGGAAATGCTTGCTATTGATAATAACGAGCAGAAAAAAAGAGCACTTCGTCAACAGATTGCGGATAAATATGGTGTACCACTAAAAAATGTTGAAGTTGTCTTTAAAGCAATCAATGTAGATAAAGAAGGTAATAAAATATCATTAACTGATGATATTACTACTAATTTACAGAAACCAGAGTTTCAACGTCAACTTATTAAAGAACTCATCGAAATACAGAATATAAAAGACGTTAATCTTGAAGATATATATGAAATTGATAAGACTATCAATTCATTTATAGATTTTGACGTTTATTCTAAACATAAGTCATATAAAATTAAGTATATTAAATGGGATAATTTCCTTTCTTATGGTAAAGGTAATTATTTTGATTTTACCAAACTGGATGGTCTTACATTATTAAACAGTAATCCTGAAAATCAGGGGGGGAAGACTTCATTTGCCATTGCATTGCTTTCATTTGCATTATTCGGTAAATCGTTTAGAACGCCGACACTTGAAAGTACGTTTAATATACATTTACCAGAAGCAACCGAGGTAATGGTTGAAGCCTGTATTGAAATTAATAATGTAGATTATGTTATCAGACGTACAGTTAATAGACCAATATTAAAAAAACGTACTGCTAAAAGCAAAATTACACAGAAAGTAGAATATTTTAAGTTAATTGATGGCAATTATGAGGAAGTTGAAAATTGTGAGGCTGAAAATGGTACACAGACAAATAATATTATCCGTGAAACCGTTGGCAGTATAGATGATTTTAATTTAGTAATTTCCGCAACGGTAGACACATTGAACAATCTGAACAAAATGGGTCAGACTGACAAGGGTAAAGTATTTTCACGTTGGCTTGGCTTGCTTTCTCTTGAAGAAAAAGATAATACAGCAAAAGATTACTATAAAACGACAATTTTACCTAAGTTATTATCGAATAAATACGATAAAACTACTCTTGAAAATGAAATTAAAGACCGTGAAACTGTTATCTTATCTAATAATAATGAAGTAAAAAATCTGCAGATAAGAGAAAAAGACAGTGAATTAAAGATACAGCAGGTAAATAACGAGAAAATCGCTACAATTTCAAAGAAAAAACAGATTAAAGAAGATGTAGTGTATGATATTGTAACAGTTGAAAACCAATTAGAGCGTTATAATACCGAGTTACAGACAAAACGTAGTATGATGGCTCAAATGAAAGAGGAATATATGGTTTTAAAGGACGTTTCTTATAATGAAGAACTATATATCGCTAAACAAAACGAGTTATCAGAGTTAATTTCAAAAAATGGTGAATTAAAAGGTCAAATAACTTCTAATAAGGGTGAAATTAACCGTATCAGCAGTCTTAAGGAAGAAAAAACTTGTCCTACTTGTGGACATCCTATTGATGTGGTAGAGTTGGATTCATTTATTGAAGGTTATAACAAAAAAAATACCGAACTTATTAACGAAGGTGTTAATAATAAGAAAATTATTGACAAATTAAAGGAAGAAATCAATAAATTAGAACAAGATAAAGAAAATGTCAATAAATTAAATAATATTAAATTAAAAATGAGTGCGGTTAAGGTTACAATTGATAATATCAAATTAAATATTAATGAATGTAATCGTAAAAAGGCTGAATACGAAGAAAATAAAGAAAATATCAAGTTTAATAATAATATTGATAATGAAATACGTATTTTGGATGAGAAAATAAAGACCGAAACTCGTATTAAGGAACAAATTATTCGTGATATACAAGATATAACCAATACAAATAATCTTTATAATAATGAAATTAAGCAACGTAAGCAGATTATTGACAGATTGACCGAAGAAGAAAAGATAATTCGTAATTGGACTATTTATCAACAGATGGTAGGTAAAAATGGTATTATTAAGTTAGTATTAAAACGTGCGCTACCTATAATCAATGCTGAGATTGAAAGATTATTAAGTGGTTTGTGTGATTTTGAAGTAGTATTATCAATATCAGA
>JAEDOI010000025.1 GCA_016302065.1 Bacilli bacterium
GAATTTAGTATGTATTTTAAAAGAAAGATTGATGCTTATTTAGATGAATGGTTAAATAAAGAAAAGAGATCTCCAGCTTTGATTGTCGGAATTCGCCAATGTGGAAAAACTGAAAGTATTCAAGAATTTGCTAGAAGAAATAATTTGACTTTAATTGAAATGAATTTTTGGACTCATGAAGAGTATATTAAAGACTTTGAAGGTTCTTTAGATGTTGATGTTTTAATTTCCAATATTTCATTAAGATTTCCAAATATTGTAATAAATCCTACTAATTGTTTAATATTTTTTGATGAGATACAAGAATGCCCTAGAGCTAGGTTGTCTTTTAAGAATTTTGAAAAAGATGGTCGTTATAAGGTGATAGGTAGTGGTTCATATTTAGGAATTAATGGATATATCAAGAATGACTCTACTCCAGTTCCTATTGGGTATGAAGACGTTTTTAATATGAAAACAATGGATTTTGAAGAATTTCTTTATGCATTAGGATATTCATCTAAACAAATTGATGAATTATCATATTTTTTTGTTAATAAAAAGGAAATTCCTCAAAATATACATTCCTTATATAAAGAAGAATTTTTAAAGTATGCTTGTATTGGAGGTTTTCCAAAAGTCGTTAAAGAATTTGTAACAACAAAAAACTTAATGTCAGCTTATCGAATTCTTCAAAATACAGTATTTGATATGAAAACTGATTTTGGAAGAAGAAAAGATAAGTTTGGTAACTTAATATTTAAACCAAACGAAGTTGCTAGAATTCAAAATGTGTTTGATTTAATTCCTACCTTTTTAGCAAAAGATAATAAAAGATTTATTGTTTCTAAAATTAAAGGTGGTAACTCTATTGATAAAAATGATGCTATTGAATATTTAAAACAAGCACATATTGTTTCAAAAGTTTACAATGTTTCAATTCCTTCATTGCCCTTAAGCGGAGAAAAAATTGATTCACAGTTCAAATTATTTTTAGAAGACATTGGGTTAGTTACAGCAATGTACGGAATAGATACATTAATTGCAATAAATCAAGGTAATTTAGGACAAGGGAAAGGCGCAATATATGAAGCATTAGTTTTTGATTCGTTATCAAAAGCTAATATTGAACCATATTATTTTGCAAAAGAAAGTGGTCTAGAGGTTGATTTTGTAATTTCCTATAATGGGTATGCTACTTTAATTGAAGCAAAAGCTAAAAATGGAAATACAAAATCTAGCAAAACTATAATGAAAAATAAAGAACATTATGGTAAGACTAAGTTAATTAAAATTGGAGATTATAATGTTGGATGTAGTGAAGATATATTAACAATCCCCCATTATTTAACTTTCTTATTAGGAAAATATAGATTCTAATTTGTAAACACTATTATATAAATATAGATTATATTTATACATATTAGTATATATTTGATATATAATTTCTTATATGAATAAATATATTGTCTTTTCTGATGTAGATGGAACATTACTTGATTCTAAAAATAAAATATTACCTTCTACTTTATATTCAATAAATGAATTAAAGAAAAAAGGTATTGATTTTTTAATAGTTTCAGGTAGATCTCCTAATGCAATATATCCTTTAATTAAAGAATATAATATTAAATGTCCTCTAATTTGTTATGGAGGAGCATTAATTTTAGATATTAATAATAATATTTTATATTCTAAAGTTATAAGTAAAGATAAAGCTAAAACTATAATTGAATATATTAATGAATGTAATTTTGATTTAACTTATAATATTTTTTCTTATTTTAAGCGGATTGTTCCATTCATTGATAAAAGAGTAATTCATGAACAAGAATTAGTTAAATGTATTCCTCTTGTTGGAACAATTGATGATATAAAAGAAGAAGGGGTTCATAAATTATTACTTATGTGTAATCCTAATCAAATTGATGAAATATTAATTTCTTTAAAAAATAAATTTGAAGATTTTAACATTGTAAAATCTTCAAATATATTAATCGAAATTAATGCTTTTGGTGTTGATAAAGGTATAGCAATAAAAGAATATTGCTTAATAAATAATATATCTTTAGATTATACTATTGCTTTTGGAGATAATTATAACGATATTGAAATGTTAGAAACAGTTAAATATGGTTTTATACTTGATAATGCTCCAAGTGATTTAAAAACAAGAGATTTTATTTTAACATCATCAAATGATGATGATGGAATTTATAATGGTTTAAAATCATTAAATATTATTAACTAGAATTAAATTATTAAAATTTTTTCTATAATTTTGCATTATATTGATGTTATTTATTTTTATTACAAATTGCTATCTATAAATTAGTGATATAATAATATTAAGAAATGAAAAAACGTATTTAGAGTTTATTTCAAATTTAATCTAAATAGGAGGTGAATACATATGTCAAAAAGAGAAATTATTATTAATAAAATTATTTGTGGAGGCTTTTTAGCTTATTTCATTATTTTAGTTTTAGAAAGAATATTTGCATTAATCTTTTCAATCTTTAAAGGTGGAGAATTTTCACTTATTGATGGAGGATTCTATGCTATAAGCACCTATATTTTTACCCTTTTAAGTGTAGCAGCTGCTTTAGTTTTCTTTATTAAACCTGCTATTGATATGTTTAAAGTAATATTTACAAAAAACATTTATTCTCTTGATGAAAAACAATATTTTAGAATAATTTTACCAATGATTATTCTTTTATTTTCTGGAATGACTCATACTGGATTTACAATTCCATATCTTCAATTTTTAGCTTATGCTCATTTAATTGCTTCAATGATTGCTAAAACTGTAGATGTTTGCTTAACAAATAAAGAAAAAAGATTGGATACTATAATTAGTGTTGTATATTTAACTTTATTTTCAATGGCAATTCCTGTAATTTATCCAACATGGAGTGCTGCTCCATTAAATGTATTTATATATTTAGCTGAATATTCAACAGTTTTACTTCTTGTTCCAACTTTTGGATTAATGCTTTTGTATTTCTTCAAAAATGATGGTGTTTCAAAATTCCATGTTCTACCATTAATTGCTATGGTTATTCTTTCTTCATTAACTATTGGATTAAGGTGGGTAGAAGAAATTAATATTTTTGCCTTTATTTTTGTAATTTTGACTGTTATTTGCTTTATAGTTAGATACATTATAATTGCTAGTAGAAAAGATAAAAAAGTAGATGACAATAGTAAGAATTAGTAGTATTTCTTGTTTATTTTAATTATTTAACTTCAAAAATAGTCTAAAAAATTAGACTATTTTTTTACAATTATTGACACTTTTTATTTTTAAAAAATTATTATTAAATTAAGAAGATAATTTATGAAAGTTCAAAATAAAACAGATGAAGTCATTTTTAAAAAAACATATGTTTTAGGCACTTTAATAAGGGTTTTCTATAAAATGACATTAAAGTATAATGGAAAAAGTAGTTGAAAATAATATGGCGTTTATGCTATAATATTTTTGAGGTGAGAATATGGATATTTGTAATAAAGTAAAAGATATTAGAAAGCAACTAAAGATGACACAAACTGATTTTTCTAAAGAGTTAGGTGTTGATTATACAACTTTAAGTAGAATTGAAAGAGGTATATTTAAACCTAGTTTTAGATTTATGGAAAAACTAAAAATAGTTTGCGGAAAATATGGAATTGAGATGGAAGAAGAAACAAACTTGTTAAATATTGAATCAGTCAAAACTACCGATTTATTTGATGACATTGTTAATGTAATTGATTCATCTTATTCATTAGCAAATAAAACGGTTAATTACATATTAATACAAAGAAATTGGCTAATAGGAAAGCGCATTGTTGAAAACGAATTAACAACTAGAAAAGATGACTATGGAAAGTCGGTAATAAAAGAATTATCACAAAAACTAACTCAAAAATATGGAACTGGTTTTGAAATAAGAAACATCTACTACTTTATTGATTTTTACAATTCATTTCCAAACATTTTGCAATCAGTGAATGCAAATTCTTTATTAAGCTGGACACACTATGTAAAATTGCTACAAGTATCTGATGTTGAAGCAAGAAATTGGTATGCTTCCGAAGCAGTAAGAGAAGCCTGGAGTGTTAGAACTTTACAAAGAAATATATCGTCGCAATATTATAATAGAATGGTATCCTCTTTAGTAAAAGAGCGTGTTCATAATGAGATGATAGAATTAAATAAGGTTAATCAACAAAACAAACTTGATTACATTAAGGATCCTATGGTATTAGAATTTTTAGGTCTGAGTGAAAATAATACATATCTTGAAAGTGATGTTGAAAAAGCTATTATAAATCACTTACAAAAATTTATCATGGAGTTAGGCAAAGGATTTGCATTTGTTGCGAGACAACAAAGAATTCACACCGAAAAAGAAGATTATTTCATTGATTTGGTCTTTTATAATTATATTCTTAAGTGCTTTGTACTTATTGATTTAAAAACATCAAAAATTACTCACCAAGATGTTGGACAAATGGATATGTATATTAGAATGTATGATGAATTGAAGAAAACCTCTGATGATAATCCAACACTAGGTATTGTTCTTTGTTCAGATACGGATGAAGATATAGCCAAATATTCTATCTTGAAAGGTAACGAACAGCTGTTTGCTTCAAAATATAAATTGTATTTGCCTACAGAATCAGAATTGAGAAGCGAGATTGAAAAAGAAAAGAATTTTTATCTAGAAAAAATAAAAAAATAAAATTAATCCAATTAGTAGTATGCTCTATTGATTGGATTTTTAAAAATAAAAGCCACATTAGGGCAGTAACGATAGCGAAAGTAAAGGGATATCATTATGGAAGAAAAATTAAGTTATTCTAAAATCCTGGATATTATCAAAGGGAAAGCTGTTAATGAATCTAGGTATTTAGAAAATAAGTACAAAGGATTCATAACGACTGATTTTACAGATGAATTAATGTTTTCAGATTCTGATTTGTTTGAAAAGGTCGTCAGAATAGAATCTTTGCCAATTAAAGATTCAGATAAACATAAACGCATTAAGGGAAGAAAAGGTATATATGTATTTAGAGTAAAAAACGAAGTTGAAGTTAACTACTTTAATTTCAATAATCATACAGCGCATGGAGCCCCAATTAGATACAGTCTTAGGAAGATAGATAAATTTAGTAAAGATGGTTGCCTATATGTCGGAAAGAGTGATAATTTTTACGAAAGAATGAAAGTGCATTTTGGGGACCCGGATACTGGTACTGGTGGCTTAAGGATAGCTAATTCTTATAGAAAAATGCTTCAAGACAATGTTGTCTGTTATTGTTTTGTTTTTAAAAAATCTAGGCATCAACTTTATGAATATATTGCTAGAGGTATAGAAAAAGAATTAAATGAAAAACTGAATCCTTATATCGGCAATAAATAAAAATAACCTCACCCTTGAGCAATTAACTCTTGAATGAGGTTTTACTTTTCCCTCGCTTACAGTACTGCTCATTAGTAAAGTTGTTTATTTAACTTTATTTTCAATGGCAATTCCTGTAATTTATCCAACATGGAGTGCTGCTCCATTAAATGTATTTATATATTTAGCTGAATATTCAACAGTTTTACTTCTTGTTCCAACTTTTGGATTAATGCTTTTGTATTTCTTCAAAAATGATGGTGTTTCAAAATTCCATGTTCTACCATTAATTGCTATGGTTATTCTTTCTTCATTAACTATTGGATTAAGGTGGGTAGAAGAAATTAATATTTTTGCCTTTATTTTTGTAATTTTGACTGTTATTTGCTTTATAGTTAGATACATTATAATTGCTAGTAGAAAAGATAAAAAAGTAGAAGAAGATAGTAAAAATTAGTACTATTTAATATTTATTTTTCTTCTTTATCTTTAAAAATAGTCTTAGTAAGTTAGACTATTTTTTTCTATTATTGACAATATAAAACAAAGATCATTTGGAGCAAATTTATATTATGCTAATGAGAATACTTATTTTAAACAAAATTCAATTAATTATAAAAAAGGTGGACTTGTAAAAGTTAAATCATATGGAACTACAAAAACATGGAGTTTAAACGAATTATTTGCTGAAGGATTAAATGAAGATTACAAAGAAGAATAGTTTTTAAATATAAAAGTTTAGGTACTGATATATTGTTTTAATAAAATAAATGTATTAATTTTAGATTAATATTAAAAATAAATCTTTTACATTTTTATTGAAGTACCTAAACTTTTTTTATTAGGTAAATAATATGAAAAAAAAGAGTTTATTGTTTAGTGCTATTTTATTAATCAGTTTAAGTGGATGTTCTTTAAAAAATAATGAGGATATTAAACCTCCAAATATTGAAGAAACAGAAATTAAACAAGAAGAAGTGATAAGTGCTACTTTTTGGGAAGAAATAATTCCTGTAATTGAATGTTCTGTTTCTAAAGATAGTGCTAAAATGGTTCCTTCAATTTATGGAGATTCTTATTTAGCTTATTGGAATAAAGAAAAGGATGAAGAAAGTGGAGCAGAAATCTACTTCACATCAGTTTCCTGTTTTGGAATTAGAGAGTCGATGGTTACCTCACTATATGAAAAAGAATTAGAAAATAATGGGTTTTTGCTTTCATCTTCTTATAATTATGGATATAAAGATATTTCTTATACTAAAGAATTGGTAGTTCAATATGAACTTGTAAGTGAAGATAATGAATATGGAATGGCTCATTTTGACCTTTTAATTTATGAAGTCAAAATGAAAGAAGAAGAATTTCCTACTAATTTAATTGAAGAAACAATTGGATTTAATGTTCCTAAACTAGAAGGTAAAAGTTATGAATATTATTCAACAATTGGAACAAATTATGAAATTCAATTTGCACTTTATGCATATTATTGTGAAGAAAATGCATTAAGTAATTATGTTACTTTATTACAATCTTCTAATTATACTGTAAGTTTAACAGATGGAATATATTTTGCTTCAAGAAATGATAAACTTGTTGATTTATTATTTTATCAATATGATGAATCGACAATTTATTTAAGAATTAGTTCTTCTTGGCCATATCTATATATAATTGATTATTTAGGATTTGATTTACCTAAATTAGAAAGCGGATACACATCTTTAAGTTTTAGTTTTGTAGCAATAACTGAAAATACTGAAGCATTATGTATATATTACGATGGAACAAAAGAAGAAAGTTTATCTTTATATTCTAATAAGTTAATAGAACTTGGATTTAAATTAAAAGATAATGATATTCAAAAAAATGAATACACAATTACAACAAATACATTTGTTATAAATGAAAATTTTGAAGACCAACATATTATTAAATTGATGTATTGTGTTGAACAAGAAAGTTTATGTATAGCAATTATTGAATAGGGGGGATATTATGAAAAGAAAACAATTATTATTGGCTGTAGCTTTACTTTCAATGGTAGCAACATCTGCTACTATGATTGGATGTAAAAAAGAAAACACCACTGAAAACGGCGGTTCTTCAGGGGGTGGTAGTGAAAGTGGAGGAAATGGTGGAGAAAATGAAGGTGGCGGAACAACTCCTATCACTAATCCAATGAATCTTTTAAAAGAAGCCTTAAAGAAAGATTATTCAAATTCAACAGTAGAAAGTTACCAAGTAGTTAATGAAGAAACTCAAGATTATGATATTTCTTATTTATTAGATGGATATGATCTTGTTTATACTCCTTCGATTGCTGAAGCTGGTGGATCATATGTTGATGCCTTTATGCATTATTATGTAACTAAGGAAAATGATCATTTTGAAAGTTATTTATATTTTGAAACTGATACAAGTATAGAAAATTCTAAAGGTGGTTGGCTTCAAAAAGGCTATAAGAATGCTGATCTTTCCATATGGAATACTTATGCTTATCTTCCTTTAATTCTAAGTAAAGTAACTGCTGATGATTTTGGATATCAAAATGGAGTTTATTTTATAAAGAGTGCAACAAAAGTTGAAGAATTAAATTATTCATCATTTGGATATGCTTGGTTTAATGACGTAATTGATATTGCATTAACTTTAAATCCTGAAACTGGAGAAATTGAACATATTTTTGGTTTCTGCGATGAAGATCCTAATGAAACAAAGAATTTTGTTCAACTTAATATTAGTAGTGTTGGAAGTACCCAAGTTCCATCTTCAATTACACTTCATGATGCACCAAATGAAACAAATAAAACAACATATTGGCAATATAAAGGGTGGCCTCACGATTATGAAAAAGCTTATTACCAAGATATACATGCTCAAATTTCTTCTAATCAAGAAGTTGAAAGTAACGAAACTTATGATGCAATTTTAGATCTTGATGATAGATTAGAAGTTGAAGTTAGTTTAACTCCAGAAACATTTATGCCTTATGATTTAGTAGATGAAGAAAATTTAAAAGTTACATGGCATTATGATGAAAATATTGTTGAACTTGAAAGTGCTTCAAAAACCAATCATCGTTTAATTCATGCTATAGGTAGTGGAGAAACCGAAATTTATGCCACAGTTGAAGGAGAACATGGAACTTTAACTAGTGAAAAGATTAAAATTACAGTTAAAGAAAGAGAAACGATTGACAAAACTGATGCAGTTTATGATTTTACGTTTTTAGGAATTGATAAAGAAAATAGCAAAGTTTTAACTCAAAACAATACAACAAGTAAAGCATTATTTGAAGTTACTTCAGGTCCTGCTACTAGTTTTATAGATGGTAAAAATTCTGAGATTTTTGAACAAGGAAAATCATATTTAGTGGTTGATCCTGGATCTAATGAAGTTTTAAATAAAACTAAATCTGCTGGATTATATTTTGATTTTGGTGAACAACAAGTTTCATCTTTAGCATTTAGTTATGGTTTATTCTATGCTAGCCATATAACAAATGTTTCTAATTTAAAAGAAGTAAAAATTACTACATATAATGATGAAACTGTAAACGAAGTAATTGATATTACTAACGAAATTAAAACTAATTTAAGTGAAGATTTTACTAAGATTTGCAAACTAGAATTTGCTCCTGCAAATAGAATTGAAATTACTTTGAAAACTTCAACTATTGGAAAATCTGTTAGTATTGGATTAGATGAATTTGTCTTTAAAGCAAATGATGAATGTCACGATTATATTGCTCCAGAAGATAAAATTAATGTTGAAAGTGTAAATCTTTTAACAACTACTTCATCTTTATATGTTGGGGAAACAGCACAATTAAGTACAGTTATTGCCCCATTAAATGCAACAAATAAAGAAGTTACATACCATATTAGTAGTGAAAGTGAAGGAATAATTAGTGTTTCACCTACTGGTTTAGTTACAGCTTTAAGTGAAGGAGAAGCAACAGTTTATGCTACTTCAGTTGATGGAAATATTAAATCTAATGAAGTTACTATTACAGTTAGTAATGCTCCTACAATTCCTTTAGAAGGTTATGGAGAATATGATGAAGAATACGACACATATTCTATTAATTTAACTGCTGATAAAGCGATCTTTACTGTTACTTCTTATACAGCTCCATATACTTTTGAAGCAACATATAAAACATTTAAAGATACAAGTGAAGGAACTGAATTTGTCTTTGAAAATGAAAATAAAGAGACATTTACTATATCTTTTGATGTTGCTCATGGAAAAATAGTAGTTAGCAACATAAAATATCTTAAAAATGGAGCATTATATGTTCCACTTAAAACCTCATATAATTTTACTAAGAGAGTTTATCCTGCAACAATTAATGTTAAGAAAGTTGGCTCTTTAACAAAAAATGAAAATAATGAATATACAACATTAATAGGAAACACAAGTTATATTTATAAATCTGATATTACCTTTACACCAAGTAACGTTAATCAAAAAGATATTGAAGTTGTTTCTTTAAATAGCGATGTTATTACAGTTACTGAAGACGAAAGTTATTATATTTTAAACTTTGTTGGAAGTGGAAAAGGTGAAATTAAAGTATATTCAAGTAGTAATGAAAGTGTCTTTACAATTATTAAATTTGATATTGCACCTTTAATTTATCCTACAGAAGAAAATTTTGTTATATCATCTTTAGAAAATAAAACTACTATTGAGCAAGGAGAAAAACTTCAATTTAGTGCTTCTTTCTTAAATGAAAGTGAAATAACAAGTTCTAAGAATGTAACTTGGAGCGTTCAAAATGGAAGTGATGTTACGTTTGATGGAAATATTGCTTCAATTTCTTCAACTGGATTATTGACTACTTCAACTGCAACGGATGCAACAGGAACTGTAATTGTTACAGCGACTGTTAAAGGTGAAAATGGTAATATTTCAAAATCGATGACAATTACTATAACTCCAGCTTCAACAACTGATGTAATTCCTGTTTCTAGTGGTTTAATTGGAACTTGGAGTGGTGAAGATGATGGTTCAAACGCATTGAGTGTTACAGTTAATAGTGATGGTACGATGGTTTTAAGTGTAAATGATACTGATACATTTAATTTTATTTATACTCCAAACACCAGTTTTGAATTTACATGTATTGATGAAGGCTATGAAAATGTCATCATTGAACTTTATATAAATGGAGGTGTTGTTCAATTATCTTTCATAGATGACGATTATGGGCAACCTTTAAATTACGATAAGGTTTGGATCTATGAGTACATTGAATTAAGTAAATAAATATGAAAATATTCAAAAATATATTGTTTTTAGGGGGTATTTTAGCTTCGTTATTATCAGGGTGTAGCCCTGATAATAACACTATCAATAAAGAAGAAATAGATAATGTAACAACATCAAAATGGGGAGAAGAGTATAATGAAACTATTATAGGTTCATTAAAATGTGATATTCCATATATTGAAGTTGATAATTTTGATGTTGTTTTAAGTGAAGATGAATATGGCGATCCTCTTGTCATGATATTTCTTTATTTTGATGAAGATTTAATAACTTCAAAATTAGAAGAGTATTCAACAATTTGTGCAAATGAAGGCTATTTAATTGAAAAAACTACTAATGCAGGAGTAGGTGATGATAATATGACTACCATAATTTATGATGTCTATTATGCAGATAAAGTTATTACTTCAACATTAGGAATTGAACTTCAATTTTTAGAAGGATCTTATAAAGGGAGAGAATGCATGGGTATATTTGCCTATAATTATTTGATTGCTCCTAAAAATTATTGGCCTAGTGAAATTGTTACATCATTCTTAGGTTTTGATATTCCTCACTTAGAAGATGATGGCAATTATATTTATAAAGTAGAATTATATACAGATTATCTTTATATTCGAATTACTAATCCAAATAGTGATGATCAAGAAAGATATGCAAAATTATTAAAAGAAAATAATTACATTGTTGAAGAAGAATATTATGATGAAGAAACAGGTGATTATTATGGACAAATGGCCTATTTAGCAAATAAAGAGTATTTTATTCAATTTGGTCAAACTGCAAATTATGGTTTGGAAATTATGATATTTATTCCATAATTTAATATCTATAATATAATTTATTAATTTTTAAACCATACTAAAAAATAGTATGGTTTTATATTTTTTTGATGAAATTTATTATTTATATTAAAAATATATTAATATTTTCAAATATGAATTATATAAATAAATCTAGAATATAAAATATTCTAGTATTTTATCTATTTTGGGGGGACAAATTATATTATGAAATCAAAATTCTTAGCAGTAATTGCTGCAACTGCCTTATTAACAGGCGTAGGACTTACAGGATGTAATCAAGAAACACCTGAACCAGAAATTGTTACACATTTAGGTGTTAGTCTTTCTTCAACTGGTCATGGTGAACTTACTTCAAGTGCTATAAGTGCACTTGTTGGAGAAGAAGTTACTTTAACTGTAACTCCTGAAGAACATTATGCCTTAACTTCATTACTTGTTAATGGTGAAGAAAAATTTGCTGATGTTGTTAATAATAATCTAACTATTGTAATGCAAGAAGGAGGAATCGTCGCTAAAGCTTCTTTTAGTGATGTAACTTATACAGTTACAGCTTCTGTAACTGGAGAAGGTAATGTTGTTATTCCTGAAAGCTGCACTGAAGTAACTTATGGAACACATGTTGAAGTAACAATTGAACCAAGTTTTGGATATACTCTTGGAAGCGTAAAAGTTAATGGTGAAGACCAAACCACAGCTGTTGCTAGTAATCTATTACCACTTGTTGTTGGAAGTAATACTTCAATTGAAGTAACTTTTGTTGCTTTAAGTGGAGCAGATGCTTACAATCTTGCAAAAGAAACATTAGTTGCATTAAGCGATAAAGATTTAGCATTAAGTGAAATGACTGTAAGTGAAGTAAAATATTCTGATCCAGAAACAGTTACAAATTCAGTTGTTGGAACTTACAAGAGATTTAAAAGTGAAAAAGAAGGAACTTATACAATTAAGGATTTAACAACAACTAGTCAATATAAAGACCAAAAAGATGTTACAAAAACTCAAGTTGTTGATGGAAATTATAGAGTTTATACAAAAACAACTAATAACAAAACTCAAGCTGAAACAGAATCATTATCAACAAGTGCAGTTAAGTCTTTAGAAACTGATGGTGCACTTCATTACTTAAATAAGAATGCTGGTGTTACATCTAAAGCTTATGATGGAGTTTATACAACATTTAAGAAAGATTATGCAACTAATGAAGAATTAGAAGCTGATACTGAAAATGATTATGTTATTAC
>JAEDOI010000077.1 GCA_016302065.1 Bacilli bacterium
ATTGTTGATGTCGTACCATTTATATTTTGTTTCCACCGGGAAATTTTGTTGTCTAATCAACCAGCTCACCTCAACTTTTATTTTATTACCTAGTAAATAGTACCATTTTTCAATACAGCGAAGAAACTATAAATTTTATCATCTTAACATAAGGAAAAAATTATTATAATCAAAAAAGTTCATTTATTAATCAAATTGACTATAAATGAACTTTTAATTTGACCGACATTATTGTTTATTATTTAAATCAATCACTCTGTCAAACATTTTCTTTTCTTGATCAGTAATCTTATGTGCAACTTCGATAACTGTTAAACCAGGACTATTCAAAATGATTTTGTGAATAGCTAATGACAATTTATTATCTAACGAACTAGTCGCTTCATCCGCTAATAAAATTGGCCGATTAGCCAATAAAGCTCGTGCAATTTCTATCCTTTGAATTTGACCACCTGATAATTTTTTACCATTTTCACCCACTTGATAGTCCCAACCCTTTTCTTTGATTAATTTCTCTAATCCTGCTGTCCTAATCACTTTATTTAAAAACTCATTACTTACACTTCTACCTAAAGTAATATTAAATCGAAGATTGGCATCAAAAATAAATGGTCTTTGATTTATATAGCTAAAATAATTATGACTTTTTTCAAAGTTACTAGTTATGTTTAGCTTATCTACAACAATATCGCCATCTAATGGCTTTAAAATACCCATTAACAGTTTTAAAAAAGTAGTTTTTCCCCACCCGCTCGGAGCTATAAATAATATTTTTTCATTATTTTTAATTTTGAGATTTAAGTCATTAATAACTGGTGTATTAGAATATGAGTAAAATAAATGTGAGACCGTTAGTGTCTCAAACTTGTTTGGCTTGGATGCATCTTCTTCATGCTTGTTAGTATAATTTAAAGCTGGCTCAATTTTTCTATAAATTGGCTCATTACTCTTAATTTGATTTATTCTATTGTATATATCGATCATTGGATTAATGAATTGATTAGACAACTGTACAATCATTATTAATATTCCCACTTGAAGTTGACCACTTAAAATTAATAGAGAGCCAATTAAAAACGGAATAACAAACCCCATTATCTCAGCTACAAAAGCTATTATTTCGTATGCTGAATTTTGCGAGAAACTCATCTCTTTTAAATTACTTTCTAATTCTTTAATTGGCTTCATTACATAAGAAATAAGAGTGGATTGTGTATTATACAATCTTGAAGTTTCAGTACCATTAATAGTATCTGACGCACTTTGCGTATATTCTGAATTAGATTTTTCCCAACTTTTTGCTGTTTTCTGAATTCGTTTAGTAAAGTGTGTTTGTACAATACTAGGTATAATTGTTGCAATAGAAAAAATAACAGTTAAAATCCAAGAATTAGCTAATCCTATAAGTAAAGCAAAAACAAAAGAGCAAACATCTGAAATTATCAATAGATAATTCAAGGTGATTTGCGTTTCTATTTGCTTTAGGTCATTCGTTACCAGAGATAATTCATTTTTATATGTTTCTTTCCCAACATAAACAAGATAATTAAATACTCTTTTCTTAAGTTCAACATTAATATTTTTTACAATGTCAGACTTTAGATATTGAAAAAATATATTAGAAATCAAAATAATAAGTAGAGTAATAATTCCTAACACGGCAATTAGAAAGATCTCTTGAAACTTACTATTTTTCTTTAAAGCTGTGTCAATCATCAATCCTGAAATATATGCAATAGATATATTTCCAAAAGCTTTAATGACAGCCAATATTATATAGAAAGACAGTAAAGATCTAGATGCTAATCTTAGTATTTTCATTTAAAACACCTGCTTCAAATAAACATATGAAAAAATAGTATTCGCATACTGCCACTTCTGATATTCTGATTCAGAAAATTGATTTTTATTAAGCGGATTAAGTACTCCTATCGCCCCATCTTCTCGCATATTTAAAAATAAAAATTCTGTGTAATTATTCAACAACGATATACTACCTATTTTTTTATAAATATTTGTTGCTACCAAAGAAGCTAAATTAATTTTGTAATTTCTTGCCAAATATATTAACAATCCACTCAAATAATTTTGTACTAATTCACTATCAGCTTCATTTTCTAAACTAGCCAAACTAAATAATGTTTTATTGCAATCGTCTAAAAGCTGTAATTTTTTTATGTTAAAGTCAACTTTAGCGTCACCTAATATAGATAAATAATATTGTTTTTCAGTAAAAGATAAATTATGTAGCCTAACAATTTTCTTAATCTTGTCATTGTCACTTCTATTCTTCATTACATACGCTAACCTATCTGTTTGATTCAACAAATTTATATTTACAGCCTTTGCAAAAATCACAGCATCGTTTTTCACTAAGTATTGTTTGACTATTTCTAGTTTATCCATTTTATTCTCCTTGTTGTAACAATAATCCAAAAATCACATCGGGTTCTAATTCTTGAAAACTATATTTGTTTGAAATACCTGGTTTAATATTGAACATAAAGGATGATAACAGAAACAAAGATATATCATTGTCAAACAATAAACTACTTACAAGATTTTTAATTTTAGTATCTGCTTGAAAATCTTTCTCTATTGCAAGACAACGAATAAAATCTTTAATCTCTGATTTTTTTAAAAACAATATATTTTCTTCAAAAGAATCA
>JAEDOI010000078.1 GCA_016302065.1 Bacilli bacterium
GTGGTAACATTATTGATAGAGATTATAATTCAGCTATTAATCTTTTAAAAGCTGGAGAATATTATTTTCAAAATAAGACTCTTGGGAAGGAACTCTCGGAGTATAAAGCTTTTAAGTGTTTAGATTTTTCAAGATCAAAAGCACTTAAACTAGAATTAAGTATTTAATTCTAAATAGAAGCTATTGACCTTTAGGTCAATAGCAGTTCACGGAAGAGATGCTTTTATATGTGAAGTTATTGAAGAAATTCCTTATGAAGATGGTGTAAACAGAGAAAAGATGTATAAACGCGAACAATATTGGATCGATAAGCTTGATGCTAAAAATAAAGGGTATAATATAGCAGATTCAAAATTTGGCGATACATTAACTCATCACCCACTAAGAGAAAATATTATTGAAATATCGTAAAGGCAAAAAGCCAGATAATCAAAGAAAAGTTTTAGCTGATGGAAAGCTTTTTGAAAGTGTGCGTGCTTGTGCAAGATATTATGATGTTTGTGAAGGAACTGTGATTAGCAGAATTAAATCAATTAAATGGAATTGGAATTATGTTAATTAAATTATATTCTATGGCAGTTTAAGTGTCTTAAATCCTAACGCACAACGTTAGGATTTTCATTGAAATTATTAATAATATTATTATATAATACAAAGAAAAATATTTTATAAAGGAAATTAATATGGAAAGTTCAATTTGGTACGAAAAGTATGCACCGAAAACATTAGAAGAGGAAATTTTACCCCCAAAAGTCAAAGAGAAATTTTTAAAGTATGTTAAAGATGAAAAAATGCCAAATTTAGGATTTTGGAGTTCTAAGCCCGGTTTAGGAAAATCAAGTACTGCGAGAGCAATTATAAAATCAATGAATGCAGATGCGATGTTCATCAACTCATCTTTAGAAAGAGGTATTGATGTTTTAAGAACTAAAATTATGAGTTTTGCATCACAAGAGTCATTGATGGATCGCCCAAAAATCGTTGTAATGGATGAATGTTTAGAAGAGAATGAAAAGGTTATTATTTTAAAAGATGGTAAAGAAATTCCAACAAAATTAAATGAATTAAAACCAGGTACAGTATATAATAGCAAGTCTTTTAACATGTGCACTGGTAAAATTGAAGATGATACCTGTGAGGTTGTTAGCGATAAGTTTGACGATGTTTATGATGTAGAACTAGAAGATGGTCGTCATATAAAGGTAACTTCTAATCATCCATTTATAGTTAAAACTCAAAATGGTACTTATATACAGAAATCAATAGACGATGGATTAAATGAGAATGATGATATTGTCTGCCGATGATCTTGACAACGTTCCAGATGGCGAGGAGCAGTCTGTAATAAATGAAATTTTAAAAATGAAAGTTCCAAACTTTAAATCAAAGTTTAAAATTTCGTTATCATCACAAGAGATTTATAATAAAATATTTAAGTGTATTAAACAAAATGAGATAGACAGATGTAAAAAGTTGTGGAGACAATTTTATGAAAATTAAAAGTATTAAAAAACTAGGAAGATGCCGAGTTATTAATTTAACCGTTCACAACAATCATACGTTCATAACTGAAAATGGTATCATTACGCACAACTGCGATAATATAGGTAAAGATGCCCAAGCAGGCTTTAGGTCATTCTTGGACGAGTTTTCTAAAAACTGTAGTTTCATTTTTACAGGTAACTATAAATCTAAGATAATCGAGCCTTTATTAGATAGGTTAGAAAATTATGATTTTGAAGACTTTGATCCAAAAGATATGGGTAAACCTATCTTTGATAAATTACTTTATATCTTAAAAAATGAAAAAGTAGAGATTGATGATAATGCTATCAACGGTGTTAAAACAATTGTCAAGAATTGCTATCCTTGCATTCGTTCAATGATTGGTTCTTTACAACGAAGTGTAATGAACGGTAAGTTTGAGTACATTGCTGAAAGTTCAAATTTTAGTGAAATTTTAGAAGTTTTAAAAACTAAAGATTACTTAACATTGGTTCAAAAAGTCAATACTTTAAATAATCCTGATTCAATGTATGAATTTTTATATAGAAATATTAATGTTTTTAAAAATGTTCCACAAGCAATTTGTTTTATTGCAGATGGACAGTTTAAAACTGAAACAGTAAGAGATAAAAATTTAAACTTGTGCGCAACGTTAGTTAATTTGAGTAATTGCTTATAAGAATCAACTAAAGACATGAACTATTGACCTTTTAGGTCAATAGTAATTCACAGATACATTTTATTTGCAATATAGGAAACCATATAAAAATTATATACAAGTATTTCTAAGTATTCGTTTTTAAAAGACTTTCGTTCACGTTTAAGAGCATTTAAAACAGACCATCCGTTCCAATTAGGATAGTCTGATTTTAAAATACCATAGTATCTATCAGTGTCCATAATAGCGTTATTTGTTTTTGATTTGTAATACGTCTTAAAGTTCATCATGTGTTCAAAAGTATTAAAACTATTAAAAATTTTTTTAACATTTTGTTTAACAGAATGTAATTCTGTTTGGTCTATACAAAAGACCTCTATCAATTATTTTCTGTATAATAGAAAACTCATTGACTTCTTTTAAATGTAGATATTTACGTAGAATATTTAAAGCTCCA
>JAEDOI010000026.1 GCA_016302065.1 Bacilli bacterium
GCGTGTCTTTTCTTTTATTTCTACTATAAATAGTAGAAAACAAGCCATTTCAGGCGGAGAGTTAGGTAAACGGTAAACGTCATAGATTAACGCCCCAATATTCAAATTGCTACCTTTTTAGGCGGCAGGTTGTAAACGTCGTTAAATAGCACCTAGACATTTAAAAACTGACACATGAGATGGCGTCGGTTAAATTCCGATATGGTGGAAAATAGCGGATTACATCATCTATTCAATAGGTTTTCTAAAGAATTTACCATGAATTTGATTTAATGGAAATTCATTAATAAAACAATTAGGATCAGCTTTTTTACAAATATAAATTACTTTTTTAGCTTCATTTTTTCTAACAGTCATGTAAATTAAATATTTCTTTTCTTCACTATATCCACCTTTTGCATCAATTATGGTACATCCATGAGGAATATTAGCTAAAATTGCTTGGCTTAAATTAATGTTACTTGTAATAATTTGAAGACATTCTTTCTTATTAAAAACATTGATAACATTAACAACTAATGAAGTTAAAACCATATATAAGCCAGTGTATAAAAACATTATTACAGCTAAAGCTGGTTCAATTGCACTTATATCATTAGGATTTAATGTTGCTCCATGAGGTTTAATTATTCCTCCACTTATTGTTGAAACAATACAGAAAATAGTAATAACTATAAAATTAAGACCAGCAGTATATCCACCAACTTGCTTACTTTTTCTTTCTCCAAAATAAAAAGCTAATATATCAATTCCTCCAGCTGTTGAATCAATTAAATAGGCAAGAGAAGATGAGGTGCCAGTAGTTAAAGAGGCAAAAACAATACGAGCTATTGGTTCTTCAAAAACATAGTTAGCAATTTGGTTAATAAAATCAGTAGATTTTGAATTAGGCAATAAAATACCAAACAATGAAACAAAACCGACATTAAGAATTGAATAAATAGTAAATTTCTTACCAATTCTTGTAATACCTAAAATAAATAAAGGAACATTTACACAAAAATAAATAATCCAAAATAATATTTCTCTATTGGTTGGATTAACTAACCATTGCCATCCTGCAAGCTCAAATATTTTACAAATTATTTGACTAATTCCACTTCCACCACAACTTGCTAATGTACATAAAACAGTAAAGTTTTCTTCACTACTAATTAATGATTGGTATTTTGGTAATTCAGCATAATTTGGACCAATAAATGCTTTAAACCCAACACTAAAAATAAAAGCAGAAATAATAGTAACAATTATATAATAACTATGTTTTAGTACCTTTTTTTGAGTAGGATGGTCAAACAAATAGTTAACAACTTTTCTTTTAAATCTAACTATACGATTCATAAATACGTAAATATTATATTAAGTTAGAATCAAAATACAATAAAAATTTAAGAGAAAATATATATTATTAATATATATTTATTTACATTGATTTAAAAATATTAGTAGTCCAAAATTTATTCATTAAATTAGCAAAAATTTTCTTTCTCTATTACAGCCTAAACTTTTTATTTTGATTTTATTACTTTAGTATTACAAACTAATTTAGACTCTAAAATAAAACTAGAGACTAATAGTGAAAACATTAAACAAGCTATACCTAGACAAATAAAGAAAATAAAAGCAAATAATGATTAAGGTCAAATTTAAATTTTTATATTAATAATTTAAATTAATAAGTAAAATTATTTTATTAAAAACCCTATGATTTACCGCCTATTTTTAACTTTTTCAGCAAATCCTAAAGCATCTTTAATAATTATTTCACCATCATCAGTTTTAAATTTTCCATTAAATAAACCAAATACTTGGTGAGCATCTTGAGCAATAATAAGAACATCAGCTTTATCGTGTCTATCAATAAGAGGAGTAAATTCTAAATCAATATCTTTATTATTTGAATATATTTTCCATTTATTTAAATATATTTCTTTATTATTTTTATCTTTTGGAATATCAAAAATACAATCATCAAATTTATAAGCTTTCTTATTAACAAATAACATATTTTCACTTGCTTTTGATGTGTCTCCAAATCCATAACCTAAATTAAATCCAATTCTATTATGGTTTTCATCTTCATAAGAAAGAGATGACCAATACCATGTATTTTTATAAGTCCATACACCTCTTCCCCAATCCAAAACACCATATACATTATTGAACTTATGTTCAATATAACCATATTTAAAATAACCTTCTCCATTTAAAAGATTAATTTTTTGATTATAATAAAAATGTTTCTTTTTTAAAAAAGGTGTGGCAATTACCATAGAATTTGGAGTTGTTTCATGTAAAACAAATTTACATTCAAATTCTCTCTTTTCTTTTGTAAGCATTTTACATGTTAATGTTCTTACTCCATCTTTTACTTCAAATTTAAAAGAAGCATTCTTAGTATCTTTTTTACTTATTCCTTCTTTGCTAGTTAAAGGTAAATTTACATTTCCCTTAGGAAAAGGATACATTGAGGAAAAATTCTTATATTCTTTATTTTTAAAATCAAGAATAGAAAAACTTACAAGCCCCATATAGCCATTATCATCAATTGTTAAAGCAATACCATATTCTTTATCACCAATATAATAATAGTCCCATTCTTTAATTTTTAACTTACTAACTTTTATATTTTCTTTATTATATTTTTTTATTAACGAAAAGGCATAACCTGCTTCATTTAAATTACCATCACTTGACAATAATTCACCATCACTTAATAAGTTATTTCTCATGTATTTCTCCATTAATTAATTAATCAATTATTTTATCAGTAAAAACTTTTAAAGCTCTTAAAACATCTTTTTTCATGGCCTCTTTAGCATTAAATGCAATTTCATGATAAAAAGTAATATTATCAAATTCTTGCAAATATTTCCTCGTAGCAATTACTCCTTCTCTCCCCATATAGGAATAATAATTTATTTTTCTAACTCCTCTATTAATTGCCTCAACATAATCTTTTTTATTAACTCCACTTCCCCCATGCATTACAATAGGAAGACCTGTTAATTTATGAATTAAAGATAATCTTTCAAAATCTAATTTAGGCGTCTCTTTATAAATTCCATGAGCTGTTCCAAAAGAACAAGCTAATGCATCTATTTTTGTATCTTCAACAAATCTTTTTGCAAGCAATGGATCTGTATACATATCTTCTTTTTTAAGAATTTTTTTACTGTCAAGAGATTCTCTTCCACCTAAAATTCCAATTTCAGCTTCAACTGAAGCATTATATTTTTTTGCCATTTCTACACAAATTTTTGTATTTTCTACATTTGTTTCATAGTCCAATGAAGAACCATCATACATAACTGATGTAAATCCTAATTCAAGTGCTTGTTTTATATAATCTAGATGTTCTCCATGATCTAAATGAACACAAACTTTTGTTTTACTTCTTTTAGCAAGTTCAACCATTACAGGTCCAATAACACTTAATGGAGCAATTGGTTCATGTAATTCAGCATGCATTATAATAACTGGAACATTCTTTTCTTCGCTTGCTTCTAATACTGCCATCAAATTTTCTAAAGTTGAGGTATTAAAAGATCCTATTGCTATATTTTTTTCATTAGCATATTGTAAAACCTCATTCATTGTAACTAACATATTTGACTCCTATAAATTAATTATTATTTTTATTATACAATAATGAATTAATATAAGAATCAATTTTTATAAATTGTAAATATAAATATGTTTATTAATTTTTTAAACACATAAGTAAAAACTAGTATATTCATAGCTTATTTTCTTAACGATATTAATTATATTTATAAAAATATATGTTATATTCTAACTTTTTTTTACATTTAATAATGTTATAATAATAAAAATGAAACAAACAGTTATATATTCAGTTGAAGACGATGTAAGTATCGCAACTATTATTAATAAGACATTAACTAAAGATGGACATTATGTTAAAAGTTTTTACGATGCTGAATCATTTTTAGAAGCTTATAAACAAGAAAAACCAGACATTTTATTACTCGATTTAATGCTTCCAAAAATGCAAGGAATGGAATTGTTAGATTTACTTAGAAATACATATAATGATAGTGATTTAGTTGTTATTATTGTTTCAGCTAAAGAAGGAATTGAAGATCGAATTATTGGCCTTGATAATGGGGCTGATGATTATATAATTAAACCTTTTGATTTAAGCGAATTAAGAAGTAGAGTTAATGCTCATATTAGAAGAAATGAAAATTCTAAATCTATAATTAAGATAGGAAAATATACCTTTAACACTACTAAAGAAGAAGTATCAAAAGTTGGTAAAATTATTGAATTAACAAGGATTGAATATAATATTTTAATGAAATTAGTTCTTTCAAGAGGGCAAATTATATCTAGAGACGAACTATTTAAACTAGTCAATGTTAAAGATGGTGGATATAATTCTAGAACAGTAGATAATCATATTAAAAAAATAAGAACTAAATTAAATGATAATGGTAATTTTATTGTATCAATCTATGGTAAAGGTTATATAATTTATTGATGAAAAAAAATAAATATACAATTGTTCCAATAAGTTTTTCTATTATTTCATTTATTATTTTATTAACCTCATTATTAAGTGGATATTTTGTTTCTAAAAATGAGATTTTTAAAGAAATAGACGGTATTTACACACAAATTTGTAATGTCATTGAAGAAGAAGGGTATACAAAATTAGATAAATATATCGATGAAAAAACACGAATAACACTAATCGATATAGATACAAAAAATTGTGTCTTTGATAATAAAGATAGTGAAAATATTGATGGAGATTTTTATTCTTTTGAATCATTAAAAAATAAGAAAAACATAGAATTTAGTGGATATTTTAACCAAAATGTTGCTTCAAAAATTTATTTAAATACCTTTTCGACTAGTTTAATTCGAGTTCAAGTAAAATTAAATTTTTCATTTAATGCACTATATTATTCAACAATTATCGTTCCATCAGTTTATTTGCTTTTTTGTGTAATTTTTGTATTAATTTCCACTTATTTTTATAAAAAGAGTTTAGATCCTCTAAAACATCAAATTAAAAAATTCTATACAATTGTCACTAAAGACAATGATGAAAAAATAGAAAATAATCCACTATCACTATCTCAATCAATAAGAAAAATAAGAAAAAATATTGAAGTAGTTCTTCAAGAAAACGAAAAATTTCAAAGTCAAATTAATTTTATTTTAGATTCAATTGAACAAGGTTTAATTGTTATTAATAGCGATAATAAAATAATTATGTTTAACAAAAAAAGCAGTCAAATTTTTAACATATCTAAAGAAGATACAATAGATAAACTCTATACAATAATTGACAATATTGAAATATTAAAATTAATCAAAATAGTTCAAAGAACAATGCAAAATACATCTAATTATATTAATATTGGTAACAAAGTTTTTGATGTCGAAGTTTCTCTTCTTTCATTAAATTGGACTAAAAAAGATGAAAAACCTGGTTTATCTATATTTTTAATTGATGTAACAGATGAATATAATTCAAGAAAAATGAAAGAAGAATTCTTTGCTAATGTTGCTCATGAAATTAAATCACCTTTAACTACAATTATTGGTTATCAAGAAATGATTAAAGACGAAATCATCACAACAAAAGAAGAAATATCTGAAGCTAATGAAGTAACAATTAAAGAGGCTAATAGATTAAAATCAATATTAAATAATATGTTAGGGATTTCATCTATTGAAAGAAATGAACTTCGTCCGATTGTTAAAATTAATTTAAAAGATGGAATTAATAACATCATCGAATCTGAAAGATTAAAATTAAAACTTAAGAATATAATTGTATATATTAATATTGAACCATATATTGTAAAAATGAATGAGCAAGACTTTGATATCCTTTTTAGAAATTTAATAGAAAATGCTATTAAATATAATAAAAATAATGGAGAAATTTACATAGACTTTAATATAAAAGAAAAGAAATTATCAATAAAAGATACTGGTATTGGTATATCAAAAGAACACATTAATAGAATATTTGAAAGATTCTATCGTATTAATAAAGCTCGTAGTTTAAAAGATGGAACTGGTTTAGGTTTAGCCCTTGTTAAACATACTTGTAAATATTATAACTTTGAAATTAATGTTGATTCTAGAGAAAATATAGGCACTACTTTTACTATTTATCTTAAATAATTTTTTACAATTACAATTTTTACAATTTTCTTTAATATATCGATAACATCGAAATAATAATGTAATTTTTATTACTATTTTTAATAAGATTGTAAAAATATTGCTTGTATTTGAAAGCGCTTACATATATTATATTTTTGTCAATAGGTCAAAAGACCAAATTTAAATACGGAGGAAGTATGAAAAAATTTACAGGTATTTTATTAAGTACTGCTTGCGTTCTTGGAACAATCGGAATGCTTGCTTCTTGTAATTCAACCAAAGGTATTGGTGAAGAAACAAGAAAAATCGTTGCAGAATGTGAAAAAATGAATCGTGATGATCTTTTTAAAGCTGCTGCAGAAGAAATTGGAGATGGAACATTAAAATTTATTGGAACATCATCAAGATTTAAAAATGCAATTGATGCCTTCAAAGCTGAACTTGCAAAATATAATCCAAAATGTGCCAATATGACAATCACCAAAGATTCAACAGTTGATGGACAAATCTATACAAAATTATTAACTGAAATCGAAAGTGGCGTCACCAATGGATATGATGGTGCTTTAGTCCAAGATGGTTATCAATTACAAATGAAAGGTATCAATACTGGATATTTTGTTAATTATATTCCAAAAGAATGGGCCGAAGCCAATGATACCAATAAAGAATTAAATGGAAATCCATTCTCACTTCAATATAATATGAAGACATGGATGACTCATAATTTACCAAGTTCATCAAATAAGGTAGTTATTGATAATGTTTGGGATATTACTGCTGATACATATAAAGGTAAAATCCAAACAATGGACCCAAGAAATGAAAATGTTAACATGGATTGGTTAATTATGTTAACACAAGACAAATGGTGTGATGTCTTAAAAGAAGCTTATGAAGATTCAACAAATGATAACAAAGCATTAAAAGTTGAATCATATGCAAAATATGGTGAAAAACAAAAATATGCTTATGCTTTCATGGATGGATATATTAAAAATGCTGTCTTTAACGGAGATGATGGAGCTGCTAGAGATAACCTTGTAAAAGCTGATGGTTCAATCGGTTGGATAGTTTATTCAAAGATTGCCTCTTTAAGTGAAACAGATGCAGTTTCAAAGAAAAATATTACTATTGCAGCTTTAGGTGATGAAAACACTGATGGTACAACAGCTACAAGTCACATTAAAGGATTTGGTGGATTTATGTATAAACATTATCTTCAAGTTATGCCATATACAAAACATCCATACACTACATGTGCATTTATTAACTTCTTAAGTACAACAAGTACAGGATATGCTGCTTGGGGTAAAGATATTGGTGATTATCCATCAATGCCTTCAATTAATGTTGATAGAACCAAATTTGGTCATGGAACATTAAGCGAAGATAAGAAATTTACACAAAATAATGGTGAAGCTAACGTCTTCCCATGCTTAAACGATCCTGCTTCATCTTGGTGGGAAAGCAAGGATGGTGGAAACGTTGTTATCGAAGATCCAGCTTATATTGTTACACAATATGGAAAAGTTATGGAATTCCTTAACGATGCTATCGCTAAAAAATAATTAAGCAAATGTTTTGAATATGCAAGGCATTGCGCCTTGCATATTTTATTATTAAGAAAGGAAACGTTTATGATACCTGCTATAGTCTTTGTTCTAATAATTGCATTACTTTGTGCAGGATTTTTATGTGCTATTATTCTTCTTCAAAAAAGAAAAAGAAAACTTGAATTAGAATCTCTTCAAGAATTTTCAAAAGAAGAAAAAGAAGTACAATGCATTAAGCAAAAACACACCTTTTCAAAATGGTTAAACCAAGGAAAAACTTGGTTTGGAATGCCAGCTAACTCAATCCTTGTTATATTTGGAATTTTACTTTTATTCTTAACAATTGCTCCATTAATTTATGTTATTATTGACACATTTACGGTGCATATGATGGAAGTTCCTTTAATTCCAAATTCAAAAATTGGAGATTTCACAATTTACCATTACAAAACTTTATTTGCTAGTAGTAAATCTTGGCACTTATTTTATAAACCATTATTAAACTCTTTATGGACAAGTGCACTTGCTTGTGTATTTGCTATCCTTTTTGGAGGTGTTGTTGCATATTTAATTACTAGAACAAATTTAAAATTTAAAAAATTAATATCTACAGTATTTATTTTCCCTTACATTATGCCTCAATGGACATTAGCATTATTCTGGAAAAACTTGTTCATGTCCACATCTTGTACTGGAGGATATGCTGGTGAACTTCAAGCTTTAACTGGAATTGTAACTCCACAATGGTTAGTTCTTGGTGGACTTCCAATTGCCTTAGTTCTTGGTCTCCATTATGCTCCATTTGCTTATATTTTAATTGGTGGAGTTTTAAGAAATATGGATGCTAACCTTGAAGAAGCCGCTACAATTTTAAATACTCCTAAATGGAAAATATTTACTCATATTACTCTTCCAATATTAAAACCAGCTATTTTAAGCACTATTTTGCTTGTCTTTAGTTCTGCAATGTCAGCTTATCCTGTTGCAGTAACTTTAGGAAAACCAATAAACTTTACAGTTTTATCAACTCAACTTCAAATTTGGCTTCAAGGAAATGGTACTCAACTTGGTATTGGTCACGTTACTAGTTTAGTCCTTATTGTTATTGGAATTTTAATTTTAACAATGAATCAAATTTCAACTGGAAGTAGAAAGCAATACACTACTGTTAGTGGAAAAAGCGGACAAATTAGCAAAAATAATCTTGGAAAAGTTGGTAAATGGATAATTTCATTTATCTTAATAATTCTTGTTATGTTTGTTTGTGTTGGTCCAATGGTAAGTTTTGCTCTTGAAAGTTTACTTCCTAACCAAGGTGATTATTCAAGTGGATTAACTCTTCAATGGTGGACATCTAAAGAAGTATTAAGAAATGGTTATAAGGGAATGTTCTATAATCCAGAAATTTGGATTGCACTTCTTCAATCAATTCTTCTAAGTATTTGTTGTTCTTTAATTGCTGGAACTATCGGTTTATTAATAGGGTATGCTGTTAGTAAAAAGAGAAAATCAAAGCTAGCTATGGGAGTTAATGCTCTTGCTTTCCTCCCTTATCTTTTACCATCAATTTCAATGAGTGCTATATTCTTTACGTTCTCAACTAAAATTTCATTCTTATATGCTCTTCCATTCTTGGTTTGTGTAATTGTTGGTGTTGTAAAATATATTCCATTTGCAAGTAGAAGCTCGCTTAATGCTATGCTTCAACTTTCAAACGAAATTGAAGAAGCTGCAGTTATTCAAAATATACCTTGGGTAAAAAGAATGGTAAGAATTATTTTCCCAATTCAAAAGAGTAGTTTCTTAAGTGGATATTTACTTCCATTTATTAGTTGTATGAGAGAATTATCATTATTTGTATTTATTGCTCCAAGTGGATTGCTCCTTACAACATTAATGTTCCAATTAAGTGAAACTGGTCTTCCAGCATTAGAAAATGCTGCTAACTTAATACTTGTCGTTGTAATCTTAATATTTAACTTTATTATTAATAAGGTTACTGGCGCAAGTTTAGATAAAGGTATAGGAGGTTAAATTTATGCCAAAAATTGTATTAGAAAATGTTACAAAAAAATGGGGTGATTTCTATGCTGTTGATAATCTTAATTTAGTGATAGATGATCGTTCATTTATAACTTTACTTGGTCCTAGTGGATGTGGAAAAACCACTACACTAAGAATGATTGCCGGTCTTGAAACTCCTACAAGTGGAAAAATTACAATCAATGACGAAGTGGTATTTGATTCAGAAACTGGAGTCAATGTCCCAGCTAGCAAAAGACATGTTGGATTCTTATTCCAAAACTATGCTCTTTGGCCACATATGACTGTTTATAAAAATATTTGCTTTGGACTTCAAAATATTAATGAAAAGATGCCATTAAGAGCATCATTATACATTAAATATATAAGATTAAGTGAAATTGTTTTATCTTATCAATTAATTGAAAAATTAGTAAATCAAAGTATCAATAAAAAAGGTGCTATTGATAAAAATAGAGCTATTATTGCTTTAATAGATGAATTTGAAATCTCTTCATTTGCTGCTAAAGAATTATTTGAAATACATTTTGAAAAATTATTATCAGATAAAGAAAAAGAAGCAAAAGCTAAAGAAATGAGTGACAAATTCAAAACTAAAGCTGATAAAATCTTAGAAAAATATGAAAACAAAGGTTTTGACATCAATAAAGATGGTTTAGTTGTTAAAAACAACGAAGTTGTTGTAACTAAAAGAAAACTTGATGTTGAAGAAATTGATTTAAAAATAAGATATGTTGCTAGAGTTGTAAAAATTCAAGAATTTATGGATAGATATCCAAGCGAACTAAGTGGAGGACAACAACAAAGAGTCGCTATTGCTCGTACTCTTGCTCCAGGTCCAAAAGTATTGTTTATGGATGAACCATTATCTAACCTTGATGCTAAATTAAGACTTGAAATGAGAAGCGAACTTAAACGTCTTCATCTTGATACTAACTCCACTTTTGTTTATGTAACCCATGATCAATTAGAAGCAATGACTCTTGCTACAAAAATATGTTTAATTAATAATGGTGTTCTTCAACAATATGATGCTCCACTTGATGTTTATAAAAAACCAGCTAATTTATTTGTTGCAGATTTTGTTGGAAATCCAGCAATTAATTTTGTAGAAACAAAAGATTGCATTCAAAAAGAAAATGGAGAATTATCATTTAAAATTTTTGATGAAATCGATGCTACATTTATTCCAAATACTGAATTTGATTTAAAAGAATATAACAATTTAAAAGAATTTGAATTACAAAATAAAGAAGCTCATGATAAGCATCAAAAAGAAAAAGAAAATAAAGATAAAGAATTTAAATATTCTATCTCTAGAATTTCTTCTACAAATGAAGATGAAGAAGGAAAACAAGTTGAATTTGTTTTAGGTATAAGACCTGAATTTATTAAACTTGAAAATGATGGAAGATTAGATGGTGAAATTTATAGTGCTCTTCCAAGTGGAATGGAAACTATTGTTAAAACAAAAGTTGGTACTGATTATCTTTTAACTGGTGTTATCTTTGGTGGTGTTGATTATAAGATTAATGCTAAAGCTAAGATTAATTTCTTTGGAAATGAAATCATGTTATTTGATAAACAAACAGGTAAACTTATTCTCCAAGGTAAATTAAAAATTAATTAATTCCCCCTATAATTAATTAGTAAAAATAATACAAAATACCCCATAATTTTGGGGTATTTTGTATATATTAATTATTAATAACTTCTATAAATTAATATGCCTTTCTTTAAAATATATTGAGTAAATTCACTTTTTGTATCAAAATCTTTTATATCTAATACTTGTACAGATTTAGAAAATATTTTCTCTAAATCTTCTTTTACAAGTCCACTGCCAAAATCATCTAAACTTGATTTAATTAATATTTGTATAGGGCTACTTTCATTAACTTCCTTACTAATATAATCTCCATATAAATATGCTCTTTTAATTTTATATTTTTTAAAAGTATCTCTTACTAAAAATTTAATCTGTTTTATTTTATATATTCCTTTAGTAGGAGAATATAATTCAAGTGAATCTAATTTAAATTTAATAAGCAAATAGATCCAGTCAGGAATTGATGTTATTCCTTCTTCATAATTTTGATATGTCCTATACGGCATAGATAAAAAAGAGGCTATTTCTTTTTGAGTAAACCCACATTTCATCCTTAATTCTTTTAATGTTTTTTTCATAAAAAAATTATACACTTATTAGGTGTGTTTTGTAAATTACAAGATATAAATAAATGAAAATTCTTTCATTAATTCAATATTTTTTTGATACTGTCAAAATATTTTATAAATACCGATATTATCGATATAATTTCCACAAAATATACTAAAAAATCCATACTTTTATTATGTATAATTTTTGTTACATTTTTTTTCATTTTATTT
>JAEDOI010000079.1 GCA_016302065.1 Bacilli bacterium
AAATTCTAATACATATTTACCCATAAATTGTATAGGCGAAATATATGTTGGAGGAGAAACTTTAATGAATAAATATATGTTTTCCTCTATAGATTCATTTGTTTACATTGATAATGAAAAATATGTTAAAACTGGAGATGTTGGTTATATTGATCAAGACAACTTCTTATTTCTTAAATCAAGGATTAAAAGACTTATTAAAATTAAGGGAATAAATATTTTTCCTTACGATATTGAATCTATTGTAAATGAAGAAAAAGAAGTTGAAAACTCTATTGTTTTAGAGATGAAAGACGAACATTCATCTTACATAAAATTATTTATAGTATTAAAGAAAGAGTATAAAAATGTTAATATTGATAATAAATTAAAAATTAAAATTAAAGAACAGTTAGGAGTTTATAGCGTTCCAGAAGAGATTGTATATGTAAATGAATTTAAGAGAACAGTTGTTGGAAAAATAGACTATAAAAATTTAACTTAGGAGATAAAGTATGGATATTATAAAAACAATATGTAAAGAACTTTCTTTAAAAGAGAATCAAGTAATTAATGCAATTAAATTAATTGATGAAGGAAATACTATTCCTTTTATTGCTAGATATAGAAAAGAAGCAACAAATTATTTAACAGATAACGATTTAAGGAATCTTTATGAAAGACTAATTTACTTAAGAAAATTAAATGAGAGAGTCGAGACTTGTCTTAGACAAATAGAAGAGCTTGGTAAATTAACAGATGAACTTAAAACAAGTTTTGAGAACGCTTCAACTTTAAATGAAGTTGAAGACTTATATCGTCCTTATAAGCCAAAAAGAAAAACGAGAGCTTCAATTGCTAAAGAAAAAGGACTAGAACCTCTTTCTAACATTATTTTACTTGGTAAAAAAGTGGATATTTTAAATGTTGCTAAGGAATATATTGATGAAGAAAAAGGGGTTTTAAATGAAAATGATGCCCTTAATGGCGCTAAAGATATAATTAGTGAAATTATTTCAGATAATCCAAATTACAGATTTTATATAAAAAAATATATTATTAATAACGGAATAATTGTTTCTTCTATTAATAAAAAAGATGAAAAAGATACTTATGAACAATATTATGATTATAAAGAAAAGATAAGCACTATTCCAGCTCATAGAATACTTGCTATTTATAGAGGTGAAAGAGAAAATTGCTTAAAAGTTAAATTAAGTTATGAATTAGAGACTATTTTTAATCATATTTATAAAGATTATGAATACAATTACTTTGAAGATATTTTAAAAGATATAATAAATGACTCTTTAAAAAGACTCATTCTTCCAAGTGTTGAAAATGAAATTAGAAGCGATTTATTTACTAAAGCTGAAGATAAATCGATGATTGTTTTTAAAAAGAATTTAAGAAGCTTATTAATGTATCCACCTTTAAAAAATAAAAAGATATTAGGATTTGATCCAGGTTTTAGAACAGGATGTAAATATGCTCTTGTCAATGAGTTTGGTATTCCTTCCCTTGTTGGAGTAAGTTTTATTACTTCAAATAGTAAAAGTGAAGTTGAAAGAAGTAAAACTGAATTAGTAAATTTATTTAAAAATAATAAAATTGATTATATTGCACTTGGCAACGGAACAGCTAGTCGAGAAAGTGAGCAAATTTTAAGCAATATTATTAAAGAGAATAATTTTAAAATTGAAATTATAATAGTAGATGAAAGTGGAGCTAGCGTTTATTCAGCTTCAAAATTAGGTGAGAGTGAATTTCCATCTTTAAGTGTTGAGAAAAGGAGTGCAATATCTTTAGCAAGAAGAGCCCAAGATCCACTTAGCGAACTTGTAAAAATAGATCCTAAATCAATAGGTGTTGGTCAATATCAACACGATATGGATCAAAATAGACTTAATGATACCCTTTCTGGAGTAATTGAAGATTGTGTAAATGAAGTTGGTGTCAATTTAAATAATGCTAGTGTTTCCTTATTAAAATATGTTTCAGGTATTAGTTTACCTTTAGCTAATAATATTTATGAATATTTAAAAACAGAAGGAAGATTTAATTCGCGATTTGACTTATTAAAAGTTAAAAAGATGGGACCAAAAAGTTTTGAACAATGTGCTGGTTTTTTACGAATTTATGAAGGAAGTGAGCCTCTTGATACTACAAATATCCATCCTGAATCATATAAAGTCGCTAAAAGAATTTTAAATGAATGTAATATTGATTTGTTGCATGACTCTACCATAGAAAAAACCTCTAAAATAGCAAAGATTAATGTTAGTAGTTTCATAAAGGAAGAAAATATTACTATTGATTTATTTAATGAAATTAAAAAAGAAATTATTAAACCAACAAGAGATATACGTGAAGAAGCAAAGGTTGCTAAGATAAATAATAATGTTAAAAGTATTGAAGATTTAAAAGTTGGCATGATTCTTGAAGGAACAGTAAGAAATATAATGGATTTTGGTATGTTTGTTGATATTAACGTTCATTGCAATGGGTTAGTCCATATTAGTGAAGTTAGTAAAAATTATGTTAAAGATATCGATTCTTTATATTCAATTAATGATATAGTTAAGGTTAAAGTTATAAGTGTCGATACTAAAAA
>JAEDOI010000080.1 GCA_016302065.1 Bacilli bacterium
TGATAAAAATTTTATATACATTTTATTATACAAATAAATAACATCTATGAAATAGATATCAAAACAAATAATTAAAATAGTCGTTATAAAAATAATTGCTTCAAACAAAGCAACATTTAATTTAATAAAAATAAAAGATAAAAGTATAATGATGAAAGAAACAATATTTAAAATAACAATAAGTAATAAATTATTTTTATTTCTTTTCTTTAATTTTTTCACTTCATCTTCATTATAAAAATTAATCATTTCTATTTACCATGTCACGACTTAAAACGTTACTATCTTTAAACATCTCTTTTACAAAATTATTTTTTGGATTAAGTATAATATCACTAGTTGATCCAACTTGTTCTATTTTTCCATTATCTCCTATAACAACAATTTTATCAGCGAGTTTTAAAGCTTCATTGCTATCATGAGTTACATAAATAAATGTTGAATTACTTTTTTTGCTTACATCTTTTAAAATATTACAAAGCTCTTCTCTTAAAGGAGCATCTTGTCCTGAAAACGGTTCATCCATTAAAACAATATCTGCTTCTTTAATTAACGCTTTTGCAATACATACTCGTTGTTGTTGACCAACAGATAATTGTCTTGGTTTTCTAGCTAGTAATAATTCAATATTTAATAATTTTGCTATTTCTTCAACACGAGAATTAATCTCTTCATAACTAGAATTTGCCATTTTTAAAGGAAAAGCAATATTATCAAAAACAGTTTTCATTGGGAAAAGTCTATTATATTGTGTCACATATGATAAATTACGATCTTTCGTTTTAATATTTTCTATATCAACACCATCTTTTAATATTTTACCTGCATACACTTGAAATCCAGCAATACACTTTAATAAAGTTGTTTTTCCACATCCGCTTTTACCAACTATTACTACAAATTCATTGGAATTAATAGTTAAATTGAGGTGCCTTAAAACAACTGAATCCTTCTTTTCTTTTTTAATATGATATGCAGCACTTAAATCTATTATCTCTAATTTTCCCATATTATTAAATTGAGTCATGAAAATATTCATCTAATTTAAAAACAGAATCATTAGATTTTTTAACTATAATCTTTTCAAATTGTCTAAGAAAGGCTCTATTAATTGCTTGATAAATCGTGCCTAAAATAATGGCATTACCAGTAATATTTGAAAATAAAATTTTTGCATTATTATGGTTGTTATCAAATTCAACATAATATTTTTGAATCATTTGTTTGAATTTATCTCCTAAAAGAAGAATTTTTCCTTCTATTACAAGATCATCTAAATCTAAAATATTATTTACACAAAGTAGTTGCAAAGCCTCGTATTTAGCAATTTTTTCAACAACTCTAGTAACAAGAGGATCCCCCGATTCTAGTAAATCACAAACTTCTTCAAATTTAACTTGTTCTCTATTAAATAAAGGATGAGATGGGTCTCTATTTGCTTGTTCTCTTGTTTCTACACAAACATCAGTAATAGTTAAAAATCTCCAGTTATTTAAATCAGTAGAAATATTATCAAAATCATTAAAACTATTGATTTCACCAGCAAATCCATTTGCACCATAATATAATCTATTATTTAAAATTAAAGCTGAACCAGCAGTGATATCAATATGAACAAAGAAGACGTTTTTAGCATTATCTATGCTTTTTCCATATTTTCTTTCACCAATTAAACCAATATTTACGTCATTATAAACATAGACATGTACTCCAAACATTTTTTTATAAAAATCGTGAAGATTAGTTTTTGAATAATCTTTAATACGGGGAGCATATACATATGAGTAATCTGTAGGATTAATTTTTCCTGGAGATGCAATAGTAATATTTAGCAATTTTTTACCTTCACAACAGTCAAGTTGAAGCATTCTTTTAATTTTTTCACCTATCTCATTAAAAATATTTTCATCATAAATAAAAACATTCTTAACTTCATCTCTTGCTAAAATATTATTATCTAAATCTGAAATACAAATAATAGCATCTCTTCCAGATAGATCTACTCCTGCAACCACGCCGAAATCTTTATTAATTTTATAAATATCAGGTCTTCTTCCCCTTTTGTTTTGTCCTTCTGGATTTTTATCAAGTTCAACAATATTATTAGAAGCCAATTCATCTACAATTCTTTCAACTGCAGTATTACTTAGATTCAAAATCTTTGCTAAATCTGAACAAGATTTAGGACCTTCTTTAAACAATTCAATAATTCTAACTTGGTTATAAATACGTATATTTGTTTGGTTTTGTAAAATAGCAGCTTTTCCCATAATTTAAATTATACACGTAGAGGCATTAAATTGGTAGTTGTTAATTATCGTTGGTTTGCCTTTAATTGCATTCTTAAATTCGCCTTCAACATTCAATATTACTTGCTCAAGTTCCTCAATTTTTTCTAGTTTTCCTTCAATAAATTCAATTAATCTTTTTTTACAAGATAACAATCTTTCAATTAGTCCACCAAACCTAATTTCTTGAACTTCAAATCCAAAAGATTTATTTTGTTCATACCAAGCAATTCTAAAATCATTTAAAGCAATTTTTATATATTTAATCGATAAATCATATTGTTTTAATAATTGTTTTAA
>JAEDOI010000027.1 GCA_016302065.1 Bacilli bacterium
ATTCTTTATATTCAAGTGCTTTTTGCTTAGCATTTGCTATATCTTCGCCATATTCATTTTCAAATTTAGTGAAGAAATTGGTTTTAGCTTCATTTAATTTCTTTTCTAATTCAACAGTTTTTTCTTTTAATGTAGCTTCAACTTCATCTTGAGAAGGAAGAGATGCAATTATTGAATTAATTGAATCAATTGCAGATTGCAAAGATTGAATATATAAATCAATACTAGCTAAGCAAGAATTCTTAATATTCTCCAAAGCCTCAAGACAAGCTTGATATGCAGCAATTTTTGTATCTAAAATAGCAATTTTTGAATCTCTAATAGCGTCTTCTTCAGTATTAGCAATTTCATTTCTTACTGCTATAACTTCTTCTTTTTTAGCTTTTACTTCATCAATTTGTTTTTGATAATCTGAAGTTGGTGCAACAAATGTATTATATCTAATGTTGTTTACATCGTCGATTCTACCTTGTAAAACATTAATTGAACTTTGTAATGTGGAAGTGAAAACCTTATAAATTTCGCCCAAAGATTTAATTGTTTCATTAACAAATTCAGTCTCTGTAAATTGAAGTTCATAGTCTTTTATTTGATTATATAATTCTTCAAGTTCAACACTATAAATTTCAGCAGTTTCAATTTGATAAAGTTTAATAATATCTAATAATTGCTCATTAGTTAATTTGCTAGCTTCTTCACTTGTAAGTGTTGGATCTGCCTTCATAGCAAGTTCAACTAAATTTTGATGTGTAAAATCTTCTGCCCATTTAACTGTTTCTTTAATATGTAATTTATCACAAGTTGTTTCAATTGCTTTATTAATAACCTTATTTAAAGAATTTTTAATATTTTCATCATTTACACTAATTTGAATAGTAATTTTATTTAGTTCAGGTTCACTTACAAATTCACCACTTACTAAATATCCAGTCTCGTTTTCAATGTTAATAATGTATTCAATAGCTTCATCAACTTCTTTTCCAACAACCTTTTCGTCTACAAGAAGCATTTTTCCTTCTTCATTATCACCACTAATAGATAAAACAACATTATTTTCATCTAAAACCATGCTTAATTCTGGATTGACACTCATTTTAACTAAGCTAGTTGGAGTACCTTCTTTATTTTGACTTAATCCTAAACCAACACCAAGTCCAACTCCACCAACAAGAACAACAGCTGCTGCTGAACAGCAAAGAATAGCACACAATTTTCTATTTTTCATATTAAATACCCTTTCCTGATCTTTAAATTGTAATTTTGAAGAAATTTGTTCGTAATTTTTATGACTATCAATTTCTTTGTTAATCTCTTTAATATAGTCTTTATTTCTCATCATTAACTCCTTTTAAATAAGATTTTCTTATTTTTTTAATACCTTTATAATATTTTGCTTGAACTGTATTAACTGTTTGATGCAAATCTAACGCTATTTCCTTAAAGGAATAATTGAAATTAAGTCTTAAAGTAACAATAATTGACTCATCTTTTTCTAATATTCCATTAAAAGAATCTAATAACAAAGAAGAATCTTCAGGTTCAGGAATTGAATCTGGATCGATAAGAACTTCTTTCTTCTGATTCTTTCGATATAAATCAATAGCGCTATTCTTAGCCATCAAAGCGACATAACTTTTTATGTTTAAATCCATAGGAAGTTCATCAATTTTGGTATAAAACTTAAAGAAAACGTCTTGAGTTACATCTTCAGAATCTTCTTTTGAATGGAGGACTAAATATGCCTGGTAATAAACTAGCCTAAAATATTTATCATAAAGAACTCTAAATGATTCCTCAGATTTATTTTTCAGGCCTTTCATAATTGATAAATCACTAGTCATTTTTATCCCTCTTCACCCTATATAACGGATGAAATTCAAATTTTATTTTAAAAATTTAAAAAAGGTACAATTTTTTATTCTGTACCTTCTTATTATAACTAATTAACTATAAATTGAACATTTCCTTCTTCATCTACAACTTTTTTAAAAGTTGCTTCAACTTTTGATTCGCTATCTTGGTATTTAACTATATAAATTGTTTCATCATTTATTTTTGTTCTTTTACCTTCATATTTAATACCATCGTACTTTACTTCAATTTCTTCTTCATTATTTTCATTTTCTATCTCAATAGAATAAGATAAAGTTTCAATATTATTTTCAACAACACTATATTTAAGTTCTTGTTCTACTTCATTTTCTTCAATTTCATATTCTTCTTTTATTTCAATAAAAGATGTTTCATTAACTGAAATATGGAAAATTCTTTTTTGTTCAACTTCTTTTTCATTGTCCTCATTTTCTTCTTCTATTTTTGTTTTAGAGAAGAACTTATAATAATTTTCACTATCTTTAAAAGCTAAACCTTCAATAAATGTTTTTTCCTTAATTTCATTTTCTTTATTTTCTTCTTTTGTTGATACTATGTTGTAATAAAGTAAATATGAATCTTCTTCTAATTTAGTATTTAAAAAAGAAATAGTTTCTTTATATTGATAAATATTGCCTTCAATTTCTAAATTTACTTCTTCTAATGTTGATGAAAAAGTTTTCTTATTATCTAATAAAAGATCAACAGTTGGTAAAATTTCTTTAATTTTATTCGTGTCTTCTTCACTTAATGCAGTATTTTTTGTTTCAACGCTTCTAGCATTTCTAAATGTTGTGACATCTTTAATCATATTAATTCCAGTTGCTGCTTGAAGCAATAAAACATTATTTGAATCAACCTTAGAAGATTGCTGATTGTCTAAAGCACAACTTGTAAAACTTGCTAACGAGAGGGTAAATAAACTAATAAGTAATAATGATTTTTTCATATTTTTCTCCTTTAATGATTACACAATAAATACGAATTAATCATTAAAATTATTGGTAATTTTTTATTTTTTTGTAATTATTAAATTTTTATATGAATATGTTCTACTATTATCTTCATTATATAAAAGACTAATTAACACATTTGTAATTTCATTATTTAATGAAGACACATATTCATCTACACAAAAACTATATGAATTCTCATTTATTTTTGTAATATCTATAAATTCTATCTCACTATTTATAGTTTCGATTTCAACATTAATATCATTATTTTCTATTTCATATTCAATTTTTTCAATAAAATTATCTTCGTCTATAATGTAATCAGAATATGAATTAAATGTAGAAAAAGAATATGAATTCTCGCTTTTTTTGCCATTATATTCTTCTTCACTTTTTACTAAAATTACTTTTTTATCATTAGAATCAGTATTTCTAAATAATGATTTAACTTCTTTTTCATTCTTTTTATGTGAACTTTCTTCTTTAAAAGTGATATCAACATAATATAAAGAATTAGAGAAAGAATATATAGCTTCTAGTGTAGTTTTTAGCTCATCATCTTCTTTTTTAGATTCAATTTCGTTAAAATAAATAATTGAATCAACCTCATTTTGATTATTTAAAAATCTTGTTTCGTAACTATAACTTACACCTTCAAAAGAAAAGGATGATTCTTTTGTTTCAAGTTTAAAGCTATCTAAATTAAAGAGATCTTTAACACCATCTTGTACTTGCTCATACTTATTAACAATCTCTTCAAATTCATTATAATTTAACATATATTTTTTCTTATTTATTAAAGAAGATGTATTATTAGAACTAAATGCTTTAAAGCTTAAAAGTTGAGCATCAAGATATTTATTATTTGCTGGACTTAATAAAGAATTATAATCATTATTTTTTTTGCTAGAACCAATAACAAATATTGAACCAATAATTAAAGAAGCTAAAGTTAATGATGATAATGAAATTAACAAGGGAAACAATATGGTTTTTTTCTTTTTTACAGGTTTTTCTTCATTCAAAATAAGAACATTTTTAGTAATATCTTCACTACTTAATTTAATTTCGTATCTTGAAGAATCATTAAATAGTTTTTTAATATCTGAATCGTTAATCTTTTTCATAATTTAGCTCCTTTCTTACTTTTTTAAGCGATTTATTATAAATCCAAAGTACTGTTCCAAGTGGTTTTTTAACAATATCTTTAATTTCATTAAATGTTAGTTCTCCTAATATATGAAGAATTAAAATTTTAAATTCAATATCATTTAGAATTTCTTTAATTTTTGAAACTAACATCGTTTCATGAATTTTGTTATCTTCAAAACTGATATCTTCTTCATTAAGAGTTTCAATTCGATTATTTTTCTTAAAATAATCAAGAGTTATATTTTTAGACATAACCATTAAATAACCCAAAACATTTACTTTATCATCTATATTTTTAATATTTGTTAAAAATTTAACATATGTTTCTTGTAATAAATCTTCGCTCAATTCATAATTTTTTGTATAAGAAAGAATATTATAAAAAAGTTGTTTTTTACTATTTTCATAAAACCAATTAAAGTGAGATTGATCACCTCTTTTTAATTCTAAGAATACTTCGTTTAAACTCATCTTATAATAAATACGAATTAATTATTAATTTTATTGGAATAAAAAATAAATAATTATTAGTTAACTTTAACTACTTCACCTTCTCTTAAATAATATATTTTATTATCATGCATAACTTTTAAAGAATTATCATCAGCTATATCAATTACTTTTACTTTTTCTATTTTGTTATTAAGTGTAGCAAATACTTCTTTATCTTTTAAATAATTATTATTTTTAATAATATCTAAATAATCTTTATTTCCATTTTCTATATCATTTACCATCTCTTTTAAGTAAACAACTAGTTCATCTCTTAAAGAATCAATATTATAAATAATATTAGTTTCTTTTCTTAAAGATGTCGCTTTATCTTTAATTTCTTCATCAAAATCAATAGTATTTATATTAATTCCAATTCCAATGATTAAAGCATCAAGGGATGAGGTTGAAACACCTTCAAGCAATATTCCTGCTACCTTTTTATCATTAATATATACATCATTTGGCCATTTTATTGAGACATTATGCACATATTTAGATAAAAATTTATAAATGTAACATCCACTCATTAATGATAAAGAATCAAATTGTTCAATTATTTTTTTATTTTTAATAAGTATAGAAAAAAGGAGAGACTCTCCTTTTTTTGAATAAAATTTTCTATTCATTCTACCACGACCTAAAGTTTGAAATGAAGAAAAAACAATGGTTAAATCATCTAGTTTTTCATAATTTCTCTTTAAATAACTATTAGTAGAATCAACGCTATCAAGTAAAATAATATTAAATAATCCCATTAAATAATTCCAGCAAGCATTAAGAAGATACCAGCAGCAACTGCACTACCAATAACACCAGCAACATTAGGACCCATTGCATGCATTAATAAGAAGTTTGAAGGATCTTCATCTCTTCCAACTTTGTTGACAACACGAGCTGCCATAGGTACCGCACTAACACCAGCTGCACCAATAAGAGGATTGACCTTTCCTTTTGTAGCAACACACATTACTTTTCCTGCTAATACACCAAAAGCAGTAGCTATTGAGAAAGCAATAATTCCAAGGGCAAAAATCATTAATGTTTTTGGATCAAGGAACGTTTCTCCATTAGCAGTAGCCCCTACACAAAGACCAATTAAAATAGTAACAATATACATTAATGAATTAGCCAATGCATCAGTAATTTTTGGTACTACTCCGCTTTCTTTAATTAAATTTCCAAGCATTAAGCACCCAATTAAAGGAGCACATGAAGGAACAATTAAAATTGTGACAGTAGCAACAATTATTGGGAACAATATTTTTTCTCTTTTTGAAACAGGTCTAAGTTGTTCCATTTTAATAGCTCTTTCCTTTTTAGTAGTTAACAACTTCATAATTGGAGGTTGAATAACTGGAACAAGAGCCATATATGAATATGCTGCAATTGAAATAGGAGCTAATAAACCTTCTGCTAATTTTTTAGTAACAAGAATTGCTGTAGGACCATCTGCTCCACCAATAATACCAATAGCAGCAGCTTCACGACCACTAAATCCAAGAGCAAGAGCGCCTAAAAAAGTTATAAATATACCAATTTGAGCAGCTGCACCAAGGAGCATGGTTTTCTTATTTGCAATAAGAGGACCAAAATCAGTTGTTGCACCAATGCAAAGGAATATTAAACAAGGATATATTTCATATTTTATTCCATAATATAAATATCCTATTAATCCTTGGTAACTATAATCTGTAACTCTATTAGGATCTGATGCATCACCATGTATTTCGATTTTATTAAACAAAATTTTTCCAACACCTGGAAGATTTACAAGCAACATTCCAAAAGCAATAGGAAGTAATAAATAAGGCTCAAATTTCTTTTTGATTGCAAGGAAAATCAATACAAAAGCAATAAGAATCATTATTAAATTACGCCAGCCTCCATCAACGAAAAATTGACGAATTCCAGTGCTTTCCCATAAATTCTTAAAGAAATCTATAACGAAATCCATATGTTTTACCCACTATTTTATTGTAAGTAACAACTCTTTAGTAGAGACAGTCTTTCCTTTTGTAACGATAATTTCGCTTACTACACCATCGCAAGGAGCTAATACTTCATTTTCAAGTTTCATTGCTTCAATAATTAATAAACAATCACCTTTTTTAACTTGTTTACCAACAGTTACTTTAACATCAAGAACATTTCCTTGAATAGGAGCTAAAACTGGCGTACCTTCTCCACTTGAAACAGTTTTAGTTTCACTTTTTTTAGTTTCAACTGTTTCCTTTACTGGATCTGAACTTACTTCTTCAATATTTTCAAGTTCTACACGATAAGTTTTTCCATTAACTTTAATCTTATAAATTTTCATATTTTCTCCTTAATCAATCCTTTTAATGCTTACTAATTTAGCATCTTTTCCTGTCTCTTTATTGAATTCAATAGTTGCAACAAGTGCAGCAACTACAGCATCTTTATCAGTTTCTAATAATTTATTTTCTTCTTTTGGAAGAATATTCATTTTTGCATCAACTTTATTAATTATTTTAAAGATAAGAGAACACACTGCAATAATAAGAGCTAATATTCCAAAGACAACAATGATAGCAAATATAGAAATTAATACAGCCATCCAATAGTTATCATACCCCAAATTCTCTAAATAATCTGTAAAAACCATATTATTAAGCCTCTAATTTAATTTTTGTAGGTATAGAATCAGCATTCCTTTTCTCTAAGAATTTAATAGCTATATCTTGGAAAAGAGCAATACTTAATACGTCTTCATCAGATTTAGCAATACCTTTATATTTTGCTTTTAATTCATTAAACTCAGGTTTTAAATCATCAGCTGGACGATAAGTAATAACCTTATCATCACCAATTATTTTATGTCTAATTTCTTCATTTACAGGAGCAGGAGCTTTTCCATATTTTCCATGTAAATAGTCATTAATTTCTTTTGGAACCATCTTATATCTTTCTTTATTTAAGACATTTAAAACAGCTTGAGTTCCTACCATTTGACTTAAAGGAGTAACAAGAGGTGGGTAACCTAAATCTTTTCTAACATTTGGAACTTCTGCTAAAACATCATCTAATTTATCCAAAGCTCCTTGTTGAGTTAATTGAGAAATAAGGTTAGATAACATTCCTCCAGGGACTTGATATTTTAAAATATTAGGATTACAACATAAAACTTTTGGGTTGAGCAATCCATTATTTAAATATTTTTGTCTAACTGGAGCGAGTTTTTTAGCAGCTTTCTCTAGCATTTCTTTATTAAGTTTTGGATCGTATTCTGTTCCCTCTAAAGCATAATTTAATGATTCAGTACAAGGTTGAGAAGTTCCTCCACTTAATGGAGATAATGCCGTATCAATTATATCAACACCAGCTTGAATAGCTCTTAAGTAAGTCATTTCAATCATTCCACCAGTACAGTGAGAATGAAGTTCAACTGGTAATTTAGTATTAGCTTTAATAGCCTTAATTAATTGATATGCAGTTTCTGGAAGTAAGACACCAGCCATATCTTTTATACAAATAGAATCAGCACCAAGTGCTTCTACTTGTTTAGCTAAATCTACATAATATTCAACAGTATGAACTGGACTTGTCGTATAACTTAAAGCAATTTGACATTCACCACCATATTTTTTAGTAGCTTTTACAGCACATTCTAAGTTTCTAATATCATTTAAAGCATCAAAAACACGTATTATATCAATTCCATTTTTAATTGATAATTTAACAAATTTTTCAACAACATCATCAGCATAATGACGATAACCAAGGATATTTTGACCACGAAATAGCATTTGCAACTTTGTATGTTTACAAACTTTTTTTACTTTTCTAAGCCTCTCCCAAGGATCTTCATTTAAAAATCTTAAACATGCATCAAAAGTAGCTCCACCCCAAATCTCAATTGCATGATATCCAACTTGATCGAGTTCCTTTAAAGCAAGCAAAACTTCATCAGTTGTCATACGAGTTGCAAATAAAGATTGATGGCCATCTCTTAATGCAGTTTCAACAAATTTAACTCCCATCATTCACTCCTTTTATTTGATTTATTTAATGATTTATAATCATTAATTTTATAATTTTTTCTTAATTTTTTATTAAATTAGAAAAAATCCCAAAATCAAGTTTATTATATCATAAATATTTTTTATATAAAATTATTTATAGATATATTTAGGAGTGTTTATATTGAATTTATCAATATTAATTGATAACATTTAATCGATTACGAAATTTTATTTTATACAAAATTTTATTAATCTATGGAGGCATAAATTTATATGAAAAAGGAAGAATTAATTCAATTCTTAGAAGAACGTGGAATTACAAATGTAAAAGAAATCATTTATAATCCAAGTTATGAATTATTGTTTAAAGAAGAAACATCTTCTTCTCTTGAAGGTTATGAAAAAGGTCAAGTTACTGAACTAGGTGCAGTTAATGTTATGACAGGCGTTTACACTGGTCGTTCACCAAAGGATAAGTTTATTGTTGAAGATGAAAATAGTAAAGATACTATTTGGTGGACAAGTGATGAATATAAAAACGACAACCACAGAGCTTCACTTCACGCTTGGAACGAATGTAAGAAAATTGCTACTAAAGAATTATCTAACAAGAGATTATTTGTTGTTGATGGATTTGCTGGAGCAAACAAAGATACAAGAATGGCTGTTAGATTCATTGTCGAAGTTGCTTGGCAAGCTCACTTCATCAAGAATATGTTCATTAGACCAACTGAAGAAGAACTAGAAAATTTTAAACCAGATTTTGTTGTTTATAACGCTTCTAAAGCAAAGGTAGAAAACTATAAAGAATTAGGTTTAAATTCTGAAACTGCTGTTATGTTTAATATCACAAGTAGAGAACAAGTAATTATCAATACTTGGTATGGTGGAGAAATGAAAAAAGGTATTTTTTCAATGATGAATTACTACCTTCCATTAAAAGGAATTGCAAGTATGCATTGCTCTGCTAATACTGATTTAGAAGGAAAAAATACAGCTATTTTCTTTGGCTTATCAGGTACTGGAAAAACAACCCTTTCAACTGATCCAAAAAGATTATTAATTGGTGATGATGAACATGGATGGGATGATAATGGAGTATTTAATTTCGAAGGCGGATGCTATGCTAAGGTTATCAATCTTGATAAAGAATCTGAACCAGATATTTATAATGCAATTAAACGCAATGCACTTCTAGAAAATGTAACTGTTTCTGAAGATGGTAAAATTGATTTTACTGATAAATCAGTTACTGAAAACACCCGTGTTTCTTATCCAATTAACCATATTAATAATATTGTTAAACCAATTTCTAGTGCACCAATGGCAAAGAATGTAATTTTCCTTTCCGCTGATGCATTTGGAGTATTACCTCCAGTTTCCATTCTTACTCCTGAGCAAACTCAATATTATTTCTTAAGCGGATTCACTGCTAAACTTGCTGGAACTGAAAGAGGAATTACTGAACCTACCCCAACATTCTCTGCATGTTTTGGCCAAGCATTCCTCGAATTACACCCAACAAAATATGCTCACGAACTTGTTAGAAAAATGGAAATATCTGGAGCTAAAGCTTATTTAGTTAATACTGGATGGAATGGAAGCGGAAAACGTATCTCTATTAAAGATACCCGTGGAATTATTGATGCTATATTAAATGGTAAAATCAACGAAACTACAACTAAGAAAATTCCATATTTTGATCTTGAAATTCCTACAGTTCTTGAAGGAGTTGATACAAACATCCTTGATCCAAGAGATACATACAAAAATCCAAGTGAATGGGATGAAAAAGCTAAAAATCTTGCTTCATTATTTATTAAAAACTTTAAAAAATATGAAACAAATGAAGCTGGAAAAGAATTAGTTAAAGCCGGACCAAAATTATAATCTGATTTGATTAAAAAATACTGAACGAAATGTTCAGTATTTTTTTGTTTATTAATCAATCTTATCTTTAAGCAAAATTAAAATATGATCATAAATTATATCAACAATATCTTCAATTGAATGGCTTTTCTTATTATTTAGAAATTCAATCAATACTGATAGTACTCCAACAACTTGAAATAAAGCTTGATAATAAGATACATTATTTAATTTTTTAATACTATATTCTATTTGTTTATGAATAATTTTACTTACATAAAAATCTTTATTATCTACTAAACAAAATCTAACTAATATTTTATTATTGTAGAATGATTCAACATAAGTCTTAATCATTGTTTTATTTATTTTTGAATTTTGATAATTAGATTCAATATCATAATTATTTAAAGAAATTTTAGTGACTTCTTCTTCTATTATCTCATCTATCAATTTATCAATATAACCGTATCTTTCATAAAATGTTGATCGATTAATATTAGCTTGTTTACAGAGCTCTTTTACTTGTATAGTATTAGGCTCTTTTTGAAGCATTAATTCTATATATTTAGATTTTATTTTTTGTTTAGTTTTTTCGATTCGTTTATCCATTTTTAAATTAACCGACATATGATGGTTTTTGTTGGTTGCAACATAATGCTAACACATAATAATATTTTTGTGTAGGAGAAAAAAATATGAAAAATGTTTTAGTTATTACTGGTGGCGGCTCAGGAATGGGACTTGAAGCTGCAAAACTTACACCAAAAGAAAAAATTGTTGTTATCTCAGGAAGAACAGAAGCAAAGCTTCAAAATGCTCTTAAAGAACTTAAAGAATTAGGACTTGAAGCTTATGCATTTGCTTGCGATACTTCTAAAAGAGAATCAGTTAAAGCTTTAGCTGAATATGCAAAATCATTAGGAGAAATCAAAAACGTTATTAATGCTGCAGGAGTCTCTCCAGCAATGCATGTAACACCAGAAGAAATTTTAAGAATTAATGCTCTTGGTACAGTTTATGTAAATCAAGAATTTTCAAAATTGATGAATCCAGGTAGTGTTATTGTTGATGTTTCATCAAATTCAGCATATACATTACCAAGTTTCTTTATTCCAAAGAAAAAATATCCACTCGCTGAAACTGATGAAAATAAATTTATTGCTACAATACTTAAGAAAACAAATTTAGTTAAAGATCCATATATGAAAAATGGTATGGCTTATGCTTTTTCCAAAAACTTTGTATGTTGGTATGCTCAAAAATCTGCTTTTGATTTAGGCTTAAAAGGAATAAGAGTAGTTTCATTATCACCTGGATTAATTGGTACCTCAATGGGCAACTTAGAAAAAGAATCTGGTGGATTTTTAATTGCATTTAGTGCTGAAGAAAGAATGGGAAAACCAGAAGAATTAGGATATGCTTTAGCAACATTAGCTGATGAAAGAAATGGTTACTTAGCTGGTGTCGATGTCTTATGTGATGGTGGCTCAACTTACGGTCTTAAAGAATTTAAAAAATATAAGAAAAAAGAAATGAAAAAAGCTAAGAAATAGCTATATTTCAAATAT
>JAEDOI010000028.1 GCA_016302065.1 Bacilli bacterium
AAAACTCCTTATTTTTAAGTTTTGTAAAAAAATTGAATAATTTTTAACGATTTCTACTTAAAGTATAATTAAAATAAATGCTAAATACAATCAAATTACAACTATTTTGTTAAAAATATTAATTATTTTATTTTGTAAAAAAATATTGAATAGAAAGCGCTTACATTTTATAATGATATAAAAGAGGAACTACTTATGAATAAAGGTATTATTAATTGTCTCTCATTATTAAGCTGTCTTTTGTTTATTGCATCATGTAATTCTACAAATCCTGATAAAAAACCAGTGGAAGTGGAAGATAATGTTGATCCTATGGAATTTTTTAAAGTTGGTGAAGATTATAAATTATATCCAAATGTTAAAGAAGATGTTGTTAATGGTTTTTATGATCCTTTTGACACATTTAATAATGAAAATTGGTCAGTTGGTAATGGCTATTGGGGACTAAATAATGGAGGAGTTTCAAAAGATAATTTGTCATTATCTGAAGATGGTGAATTAATTTTTAAAGGCAACGGTTTATATTATTCAAAAAATGATATTAAAAGCACTGGAGCATATAAAGATGGAAGAAAATGTGGTTCAACTATTATTTCTAAATTTGGTGTAGGTCCAGGGCATTATGAAGTGAAAATGAAAGTTTTTCCTCGTCAAGGAAGTTGTACTGCATTTTGGACATATTCTAATAGAGCAGTTCCTGGCCAAGTAGATAATGATAATCATGAAATAGATATTGAATTACCTGGTGGAAGTAAAAGTGGAAAAATTACTTTTAAAAAAGCATTAAATACTAATTGGGTCACTGAGACGGCTTATGATTCAGTAGAATATGCTATTTCAGATGTAAACAAGGAAGCTGAATATATTGCTTATAATGATAATCAATACCATACATTTGGTTTTGATTGGTATACAAATCCTGAATGTGTTGTATATTTCTGTGATGGTAAAATTACAAATGTTTCTAATATTTTTGTTCCAACACTTGAAGGTAAATTATGGCTAGGTGTTTGGTTCCCTAATGGTTTTACTGGTGTTCCTCAATTTGAAAGTGATTATATGTATGTCGATTATGTTAAATATAATCCATTTAAAGATCAGGAATACACAGCTTTTGATCCTGAAGTCTCAGTAGCTACGGCAAATGCTAACGTAAAAGTAGTTTCAAAGAAAAATGCAAATAAAATTTCTAATGGAGACTTTGAATATGCTATTAATTTTTCTGGAAGTGAAAATTATAATGAATTAGGTTCAAGAGGATGGGAATTTAATAAAAAAGTTAGTGAAAAACAACCATTAGGAGATGTTGTTAATATTTTACCTAACATTGGAACAAATGAAGGTAATAAATGTGCAGCATTTGTTAAAGATGGTGGTGTATTGAGACAATATATAGATTCAGTATATGACAACTATAGTTATAATTTTAGTTTTGATGCAAAAGCTTTAAATGCAAATGATAACAATTCGTTTGTTAAAGTTTCATTCCTAAATGGAGGAGAGGAAAGTTTAAAAGACGAAGTATTTACTATATTGAATAAAGATACATTTAATCATTTTAAAAAAACAATCCAAGCTCCTATTGGAACAGATATGATTAAAGTAGAAGTAAGAACATCCACTGGAAATAAAGTGATTATTGATAATGTTAGATTAGAACATATTTAAATTATGGAAAAAATTGTAAATATTGACTTTCAAGAAAGAGAAAGAGTTCAAAAGGATTATAAAAATACAAATCAAGCTAAAAAGTTTAAATTAACTAAGAAGCAGCGAGATTATATTTTTGTTTTTCTTATGCTTCTTTATCCTGTTTTCCAATTTGTATTTACATGGGCTTTTGTAAATATTAAATCAATTATGCTAGCTTTTCAAAAAGGGGATATATACGGATATGAATGGGCCGGATTCGACACAATTATTAAAGTGTTTAAAGAGTCTTTTTCTAGTCCATTAAATACAACTGGGGTTAGTTGGTTAAATAATAGTAGTGTAATAATTCTTAATTCATTAGGATTTGCTTTTATTACTTTATTCATTTCTTTACCATTAAGCTTATTATTTTCATATTTTTTAAGTAAAAAGATGCCTATTGCTAATGTATTTAGAGTAATCTTTTTCTTACCAAATATTATTCCTGTTGTTGCTTTAACATTTGCTTTTAAAATGGCATATAAACCAGATATTGGATATCTCAGCGAATTATTTAAATTATTAAATATAACTGATATTACAGCGACTACTAAATATCCGTTATCACAAATAATGATTTATATTTATTGTATTTGGGCTGGTTTAGGTTACAACATTATTTTAATAAGTGGTGCAATTGGAAGAATTCCAAAAGAACTTTTTGAATCAGCAAAAATAGATAATTGTGGGTACTTTAAGGAATTTGTGCATGTTGTTATACCAATGATTTGGCCAACTATTGTAACACTTGTGATTTTAGGTATGACCAATGTTTTAACATTATATCTACAACCTTTATTTTTAACAAAAGGAGAGGGAAATACATATACTATTGCTCTTGAAATTTGGGATAGTGTTGGTAGTAAAGATCCAAAGAGTTTGTGTGAAGCTGCTGCAAAAGGTCTTATTTTCTCAGTAATTTGGTCTCCAATTATTTTATTAACAAGAAAATTATTATCTAAAAAGTATGAAGGAGTTGATTATTAATATGGAAAAGATTGTTAATATGAGTCAACTTGAAGATAGAAAGAAATCAAAACCACAAAATATTGGATACAAATCAGTTAAGTGGATTGTCTTTGTTATCTTTACTTTTTATGCATTAACACTTGTTATTCCGTTTGTCTGGATGTTATTAAATTCAGTCAAATCTGATGCTGATTTTACAAAAAATATATGGGGTTTACCAGAAGTTTTTGAAGGCAAGAATTTTATTGAAATTTTGCAATATAAAGTTATTACGGTTAGCGGAAACGAAGAAACGGTTTTAGAAATGGTTGGATGGTCTATTTTAACAACTGTTTGTGGAACATTTATAAATGTTTTTCTTTCTGCAGTTAGTGCTTATGTAATTTCAAAATATAATTTTCCAGGAAAAGGTATTATATATGGTTTAGCTATTTTTACAATGGTTGTTCCAATTGTTGGTACATTACCTGCTCAAGTTAATATGATGGAAACACTTCACTTGGATGATAGTTTTTTTGGTGTAATGTTCCTTTATTCTGGTTGTTTTGGCTTTAACTTCATAATGTTGTATAGTGCATTTAATTCTATTTCATGGAGCTATGCTGAAGCTGCAAATTTAGATGGTGCATCTAGATTTAAAATTTTCTTTAAAATTATGCTTCCAATGGCAAAAGGACCTATTATTGCTTGCTGTATTTTACAAGCAATAACATTATGGAATGATTATTCTACTCCATATTTATTTATGCCATCACATTACACTTTGGCAGTTGGTTTATATGAACTTCAAAGTGAATTTATAGGTATTGGAAATTACCCAATGCTTTTCTGTTCGGTAATTATAGGACTTATACCTGTCCTAATTATTTATACATGTTTTCAAAAACAAATAATTGAAAACACAAATGCAGGAGGATTAAAAGGATGAAAAATAAGCATTTGTCTATACTCGTTCTTAGCGCTACTCTTTGTTTGGGATATTCATTAACAAGTTGTAAAGGTAATAATACGCCACCAATTGAACAAACAACTAAACTTGAATTTGAACAAACAGAATATTTAATTACAAGTGGCACTAAAGTTACCGTTAAAGGAGATGTAAGTGGTGTTACATATTCTTTCCAAGGGGGAGCACCTGAAGGAGTTACACTTAATTCTGAAACTGGAGAAATTACCTATGATGAAAACGTAGATTCGATTCCAGAAAAGATTTATATTGCTTCAAAAGGAGATGAGACTGCAAGCTGTACCATTAAGTTTACCGTTCACCCAGTTTTACCAACAGTTAGCATTAATAATGTTTCTGATTATTTTGTAAGTGGTGATCGTGTTATTGCTGAATCAAAAACAGAAAATGGCACAGAATTCGCTATTGAATATGGCCTAAAAACTGCTGTAAATGGTATAAGTGTCGATTCTCAAACTGGTATTGTCACTTTCTCTAATGATGTTAAAGATGGTACTTCATTTACAGTCACTGCAACATCAAAGACTGTTGTTCAAGAAAGAACATTTATTGCAATGACTGAACATATTATTGGAACTTCCACAAAAATGCAAATTATTAAAAAAGGATCAATGGAAGAACCTTCGTTTGTTTTAGATTTCAATGGTAATGAAGCAGGCGACTTAGCAACAACAAAAGATAATATTTCCTACGCTATTAATAATGAAATAACAAAAGATAGAAGTGGAATTAGTTATGATGAATCAACAAAAACTGTAACAATTCATAGCAAAGCCTTAAAAGATTTAAGTAGTGGAGAAATAGACTTTAAAGTTTTAACACAAAGAAATTCTGTTTCACTTAACTTAATTATTGCTGATGAATTTATTTATACTGCAAATGATTTTTATGACATTTTTACTCCAAATTATGAAAAATCAAATCCTCAATACAAAGAGGGGTCTTTAAATGGATATTATGTTTTAGGTGCAGATATTGACTTAACTGATTATTTAGAATCAGGTGTTGGAAATAACTCTGGAAAAGGCTGGTTCCCAATCGGTGCTTATAGTGATGGTGAATTTGATGTACCATTTGATGGAACTTTTAATGGAAATGGCCATACAATAAGTGGATTCTGGTATAAAAAAGCAGCTAATGTTAATGGTTTATTTGGAAGAGTTGGAACAAATGGCGTTGTAAAGAATTTCACTTTACAAGGTGACATACCAGAAGATGGTGTTGCAAGTCGGAGTGCTGCCCTTGTTGGAAATAATGCAGGAACAATTGAAAATGTAATAGTTGATGTTGGCTTACCAAATGGTGGGCATAGTGCAACTGGCGCAATTGCAAGTGTTAATCATGGTTTAATTAAGAATTGTTTATCTATTTCTACTGGTGTCAATGGATATAACGATACAGCTCAACCATGGCAAAGAGCAGGAATTGCTGTTGGTTTAAACGAAACTGATGGAACTGTAAGTAACGTTTATGCCGTTTCAACAAAGAAAGTTGAAGATCAATTTAAGTACAATTTAATTGGATGTTCAAATAGTGATACAACTACAAATGAATCAGCTGGAATGTTATTTGAAAGCGTTGATGCTTTAAAAGAATATGATTTCTCAGAAATTTTAACAGGTGATATTTGGAATATTAAAGCAAACGAAATTCCAACATTAAATGTTGAATTTACTCCATTAAGTGTAGGATATATGAAGATTAAAAATAATATCGAATATGTTTTAAAAGGAAACACAATCGAAATGGAATCTTTAATTCTTCCTTCAGAATATCAAACTCAATATCAAGATAGTGTTGAATACACAATAACTGGTGTTGAAGGCGCTACAGTTAATGGAAGAACAATTGATTTTACAAATGTTACTGAAAGCGGTGTAGCAACAGTTACAGCAACATTAAAGATTGGTGAAACTGTATTTACAGATTCAATTGAATTTAATGTTTATACCGGCCTTGATTCAGTAACAGTAAATATTACAGAATCATATTATGAAGCTGGATCAACTTATAAACTTAGTTCAATAGTAAATCCAAATATTAGTGGAGTTGATGTAACTTATAAACTTGGAAGTGATATTGGTTGGAGAAAATGCTATGTAAGCCTTACAGGTGATACTATTAAAATAGCTGATGATATACCTGCAAAAGTTGAACAAATTACAATTACAGCGACAGCTTTAGGTGTATCTAGTGAACCAAAAGTTATCCCAATTAAACATTTAAATACATTACCAAATTCTAATGTAATACATTATGCTGGTGAAGAAGCCGTTACATATGATTACACTTTACCTGAAGGAAAAGTGCCTTCAAAAGTTAGACTTGCTGACATGGAGTTAACTAGTGAAGATTTCGTAGTAGAAAATAATGTATTAAAAGTTAAGCCAGATTTAATTGTTGCATTTAACAATACTCAATTAAGATTGACAATCGAAGATACCGAAGGCTCAATTTATAGAGCGTTTGCAACATATGATACTGGCGAAAGAGTTACTCAAGCTTGGATTACAAATGCTTTTGGAAACGATTATGTTGCTATCAATAGCATGGAAGATTTTAATACATACTTTGCTTATGATGGTCAAGTTCATGCTGAATTAGTCGATAATATGAAGAAAGTTTATGTTCTTAATTGTGATTTAGACTTCTCAGAAGTTTCATTATTTAGAGCAATTGGAAATAATTTAGATGCCGCAGATAGTGGTGTTCATTTTACCGGTAAATTCTATGGAATGGGCCATACAATAAAGAATGTTAATATTTCTTATGATAGTAGAAGCTATGAAATTGCTGGTTTCTTTAGACAAATCGATGGAGGAGGTGTTGTAAGAGATCTTAATTTCGAAAATTGCAAATTATCTAAGCCTAACGGAAATAATGGTGGCATAGTATGTGGATATTTAGGTGGTGAAGGTAATTTAATTAATGTTAATGCTACAGGTTGTAGTGTTACTATCGGAGATTATATTGTTGGTAACAATGGTGGAATACAGTTAGGTGGATTAGCTGGTAGACCTTATGCTACTCCTAAATATTGTACATTTAATGGTTACGATATTAATTTAGTTGGTATAAAATAATATAGTAATGTAGGTAAAACATATGAATAAGAAAGAATTAGGAAAAAATCAGTCATTAGCAAGAGAAATAAATAATAAGATAGTTTTGGAAAGATTAAAGGAAAAACCTCTCTCTGGTACAGAGTTATCTTTTGATTTGTCTTTAAGTAATGCTACTATTTCTTCAATTTTTAATTCTTTCTTATCTATTAATTTAATTAAAAAGGTTTCTTCCGACTCTACCAAAGGAGCCGGAAGAAAACGTGTTAAATATACAATTAACGATGACTTTGGACTTGTTGTCATCGTTTCAATTACTGGTAATAGTTTAGAAGTAGTTGTCTCTTCATTAAAAAACAAAACTTTACATAAGGTAAGTAAAGCAATTGATAAATATGATCTTAAAACAATATATGAAACAATATTTGTAATTAAAGATGTTTTATCTATGAAAGAATTTAGAGATATAAGGTTAGCCAACATTATTCTTTCGTTACCAGGATTAATTAATAAAAAAACAGGAGAATTACAAGTTTCTCCACAATTTGATAAAGAAATTTTTAAGGATAAAAACACCCTTTTATATTTATTTACACGTAATTTTAATTGTCCAGTTTATTTAGAAAACGATTCTAAATTAATGACTTTAGGTGAAATGGCTAATCAATCTTTTAAAGAACATAAATCAGGAATGGTGATTTATGTTGATGAAGGAATTGGTGGAGGCATAGTTATAAATAATAATCTATTTTTTGGAAGTAGAGGATATGCTGGTGAATTTGGTTTAATTAATGTTGATAATAAACCAATTGATGAATTTGTTTCATTAAGAGCATTAACAAAAATAGTTAAAGAAAAATTACATTTAAATATAAATAATTCTGAATTAATTGAATTATATAAGACTAATAAAGACGTTAAAGCTATTGTTTTAAATAGTACAAAATATTTAGCTAAAGCAATAATTCAAATGATTCAAGTTTATGACCTTGATTATTATATTTTAAATGGTAGAGTCATTGATTTTGGTGAAGAATATTTAGAATATATAAGAAAACCAATAGAAGAATATAATAAAGATGCAAAGATTGTGTTTTCAACTCTAAGAGAAGAGGCAATAATTTTAGGTGCAAAAGAAATTGGTAGTGAATTTGTCCTAGATCATGCTTTAAAGGGGCTTGAAAACTATGAAAAGAAATAAAAAATTATTAATTTCGCTTTTAGTGTTACCATTACTTTTTGGTGGAAATAATACTAATTATTTAAAAAACCATATTAAATCACCACTATTTGCTAGTGGCGATGATTCATATACTCCAAAAATGGTTGTAACAACTTTTAATGGTAATAGTAAAAACGAGATTGGAATTACCTGGCATTTAGATTTGCCTTCTTTAAACCAAACTGCAGAATTGGTTGAGGCTTCAATAAATGATTTTTCTTCTTCAGAAGTTGTAAAACTTAGTATTGGAAAGGGGGTTTCCCTTGAACCTAATTTAGGTGCAGATGATGCTGGAAAAGTATATAAAGCAAAATTTACAAATTTAAAACCTAACACTAAATACTTATATCGAGTAGGAAATAGTGAAAATTATAGTGATATTCATTCGTTTATCACTTCAGGAGATGATGGTGCGTTTTCATTTGCTCATATTTCGGATCCTCAAGGTTGGAGTTATTCTGATTATGATCCTGGATTTTTACAAACGCTTAAAAATGCCTCAACAAAAAATCCTTCTTTAATTGCTTTAACTGGAGATATTGTTGATAGAGCAAAAGAAGGTAAATTAAATAACGCTTATAACCAATGGCTATGGGCTTTAGATTCAACAAAGGAATATTTAAAAGATACGATTATTGCTCCAGTAAGTGGAAATCATGAAACTGGCAAGTACCAATTCTCATCAAGATTTAATTTAAAGAATGTAGATACTGATGATGGAATAAGTGGGAATTACTATAGTTTTTTATATAACGAAGCATATTTTCTTTGTTTAAACACTAATGACACACTAAATCCAACTGATCCTGATACATGTACAGGATTAAGTGATAATCAACTCAATTTTATTAAATCTGATTTAGAAAAAAATAAAAATGCTAAATGGAAATTTGTTCTTTTACATAAAGGATTATTTGATCCAGGAGAACATTCTTCAAACAAACAATATGAAGAAGGAACATATCATGATTATGATATTGATAAAATTAGAAAGCAATTAGTACCTCTATTCGACCAATATAATGTAGATGTAGTTTTACAAGGACATGATCACTTGTATTCAAGAACTTTACCAACAATTGCAAAGAACAATGGATATAGTGTTGGAGAATATGCAGAAGAGATAGTAAATCATAATGGTAAAGAATATAGAACTAAATATGTAACTAATGGGACAATTTATTGTAATACTTCTACTGCAAGTGGATCAAAATATTATAATGTTACAACTTATGATGAAAATATGATGCATTTTGAAATAGCTAAAGGCATGACACCAAGAATGTACACAAATTATGAGGTTGATGGTGATTATTTATTTGTAGATTCTTATGAAATTGATGCTTTTGGGGAAGAAAAGGTCTATGAAAGTTGGGCATTAACTAAAAATGAAATTAAAAATGACCAACCAATAGATGAAGGAAATGAAGAAGAAAATAATGATAAATCCTCTAATACTGGACTAATTGTTGGTTTAACTATTAGCGGAGTAGTGATAATTGGAATAGCTGTTGCATTAGCAATTATCTTTATTAAAAAGAAAAAGGGTAAGTAATTATGGAAACATTAAGACTTGAACATGTATATAAAGTATTTAAAGGAAAAAGAAAAGATGGTGATGTTATTGCTGTTAAAGACTTCAATCTTTCAATTGAAGACAACGAATTTTTAGTATTTGTTGGTCCTAGTGGATGTGGTAAATCTACAACTTTACGTATGATTGCAGGTTTAGAAGATTTAAGTTATGGAAATATTTATATAGATGGTCAATTAGTTAATAAAATTGAACCAAATTACAGAAATATTGCTATGGTTTTCCAAAATTATGCTTTATATCCTCATATGAGTGCATATGATAATATGGCATTTGGATTAAAAAATAGGAAAGTTCCAAAAGATGAAATAGATAAGCGAATTCATGAAGTTGCTAAGATTCTTGATATTGAAGATCTTCTAAAAAGAAAACCTAAGGCGATGAGTGGAGGACAACGTCAAAGAGTTGCTCTTGGAAGAGCAATTGTTAGAACCCCTAAAATATTTTTGCTAGACGAACCTTTGTCAAATCTTGATGCAAAATTAAGAGCCCAAATGCGTGTAGAAATAAATAAATTATATGAAAAGCTAAAGATTACATTTATTTATGTTACTCATGATCAAGTGGAAGCTATGACTATGGGAAGTCGAATTGTTGTTATGAGGAAAGGTGTTGTTCAACAAATTGATACTCCTACAAATTTATATGATTATCCAAGAAATCGATTTGTCGCTGGATTTTTAGGAACTCCACAAATGAACTTTTTTGAAGGTACTATTAAAAAGAGTGGGGAAAACACTATAATTTTTAAATTTTCAAATAATGAAATTACTTTTGATTTAAATGAATTAAGATTAATTGATAATGAATATTTAGATGGTTATGAACATAAAGCAATTATTGGAATTAGACCTGAAGATGTAGAAATTACATCAAGTGGACCATTAATTGGAAGAGTTAATATTGTTGAAACTTTAGGAAATTCTTCATTGATTTATGCTGATTTTAATTTATCTGAACAAAATAGTATGAAAGAATCGCCAACTTCAATAGTTATTAATGAGCAAGGAAGAACAGTTCATAAAGCTAATGAAGAGATTAGAATTAGGTTTAAACCAAGCAAGGTCCATTTCTTTAAAGATGAAGAAGATAATGAAATTTCGATTATGCTTTCTCCAAGAAGTAAAAGGGATCAAATAGTTGGTTATTTATCGTTAGAAGATGATCAAATAAAGATAAAAACCGAAGAAGGTGTAGTTTTAAAGATTAAGGAAGAAATGCCTTCAATTAATGATGTTTATAAAAATGGAATTCATAGAGTAAAAGTAGTATTTAATGATTCAATTAAAATTACTAATAACAAAACAGATATAAAATTAAAATATCTTGGAGTTGGTTTGTTAGATGGTGAAAAACAATATGCTTTTTCATTTGTTTTAACAGATTATAGCGATGCTTTTTATGAAAATAATCTTCATATTTATCTTAAAAAAGATGATATCAAAGGAATTGAAAAATTAAACATTGGTGAACATTATTTTGCAAGCATTGATCCTTCTAAATTTGAGATTATTGGAGATGATAAACTTTCTATTTTCGATTTAAATGAAAAGATAGAACAACTTGATCATTATAAATTTGTAGAAGTCGCTGATAAAAATATAAATTTAATTGTAAAACCTACAAAAGAAAAAATTGGAGAAGAAATTGCTCAAAGAATTTTAGATAAAATTGAGGAAAAGAGTGATACTGTTTTAGGTCTTGCAACAGGAAGTAGTCCTCTACCTTTATATAATGAACTAATTAAACAATCCAAAGTAAGGGAAATAAGTTTCAAAAATGTTAAAACATTTAATTTAGATGAATATCTAGGATTAAATGAAAATAATAATCAATCTTATAGATATTTTATGAATGAAAATTTATTCAAATATTTAGATTTTGGTGAAAATTCTCATAGTTTTCCAAGTGAATTTAATTATGAATCATATGATGAAGAAATTGAGGATGCTAATGGTATTGATATACAAATATTAGGTATAGGACGCAATGGACATATTGCATTTAATGAACCAAAGACTCCACTTAATTCATTGACTCATATTACTAATTTAACAAAGAAAACTATAAAAGATAATTCTCGTTTCTTTGAGAATATTAATGAAGTACCAACAAAAGCTATTACAATGGGTTTACAAAGCATATTAAATGCTAAAGAAATTTATTTAATAGCAACTGGGAAAAATAAAGCAAAGGCAGTAAGCAAGATTTTAGAAGGCAAATATAATCCAAAATATCCAGCATCTTGTCTAAATTTAGCTACATGTAAAGTTCACATTTATGTTGATGAAGAATGTTATATTGCTTTAGATAAAAAAGCATTAAGTAAATATGAACTCTCACTAATTAAATAAAAAAAGGCGACT
>JAEDOI010000029.1 GCA_016302065.1 Bacilli bacterium
AAAAGAGGAAAAGATGCACACAAGAGAGATGATCAAGCTCTTTTTGGAATTGTTCAAGGTGGAGACTTTGAAGATTTAAGAAAAATGTGTGCTGAAGAGTTAGTGAAAATGGATTTTGATGGATATTCAATTGGAGGAACTAGCATTGGAGAACCAAAAGAAGTATGTTTTAGAATGATTGATTATGCTATTAAATATCTTCCTTTTGATAAACCAAGATATTTAATGGGTGTAGGAAGTCTTGATTATATTCTTGAAGGGATTGGTAAAGGAATCGATATGATGGATTGTGTTTTACCAACGCGTATTGCTAGACATGGTACATGTATGACTCACGAAGGAAGAGTTAATATTAGAAAAGAATGTTATAAAGAAGACTTTACACCTTTAGATAAAGAATGTGATTGTTATACTTGTAAAAATTATACTAAAGCTTATTTAAGACACCTTTATGTAAGTGATGAAGCTCTTGGTGCTCATTTATTAAGTATTCATAATATTAGATTTTTAATTAGTATTGTAGACGGTGCAAGAGAGGCAATTAAAGAAGATAGATTTAATGAATATAAAGATGAAGTGCTCAAAAAATATGGAGATAAAAGAGGTTTTTAGTTATGGATATTGAATTATTTAATTATAATTTACCAGAAGAATTAATTGCACAAGAGCCATCAAAAAAAAGAGATAATTGTAGACTTCTTTTTGTTAATAAAGATACTTTAGAATATAAAGATTCTTTCTTTTATGATATTAAAAACTATTTTAAAAAAGGTGATGTTTTAGTAAGAAATAATACTAAAGTTATTCCAGCAAGATTGTTTGCTATTAAAGAAAAAACTGAGGCACACGTTGAAGTTTTACTTTTAAAAGATTGTGGAGATGATGTTTGGGAATGCCTTTGTGGCAATGCTAAAGCCATTAAAGTTGGAACTAGATTACATTTTAAAGATGACATTTTAATAGCTGAATGTAAAGAGGTTAAAGATGAAGGAATTAGAATGTTAAAATTCTTTTATAAAGGAATATTTTTAGAAGAATTAGATAAAATTGGTATTATGCCTCTTCCTCCTTATATTCATAAAGCAGTTGATGATAATAATAAGTATCAAACGGTATATGCTAAAAATAGTGGAAGTAGCGCAGCTCCTACAGCAGGATTTCATTTCACTAATGAGTTATTAGATGAATTAAAAGAAATGGGTGTTGAAATACTTGATATTACTCTTTCAATTGGATTAGGTACATTTAGACCAGTTAAAGTAAATGATACTAAAGATCATAAGATGCATTATGAAGAATATGAAATTAGTGAAGAAGTAGCAGAAAGACTAAATTTAGCTAAAAAAGAAAATAGAAGGATTATTGCAGTTGGTACAACTGTCGTTAGAACATTAGAAGCAAATGTATCTAAATATAATGAATTTAAAGCTGAAAAAGCTTCTACTAATATCTTTATAACTCCAGGATATACTTTTAAAGCAATTGATTGTTTAATTACTAATTTCCATCTTCCTAAATCTACTCTTATTATGTTAGTTAGTGCTTTTATTGGAAGAGAATTTACTTTATCTTTGTATAATCATGCTGTAAAAGAAAAATATATGTTCTTTAGTTTTGGAGATGCAATGTTTATTTATGGATCAAAAAAGAACTGATTATTTTAAAGTTGGAGCTAAGCAATATAAAGAAATAAGAAATGAATATAAAGATGGTAAATTACCATCTTTATTATTACATGTTTGTTGTGGTGCTTGTTCTTGTTTTCCACTTGTTTATCTTATTGATTTATTTGATATTACTATATATTTTTCAAATTCTAATATTAATACATTAGAAGAATTTAATAAGAGATTAGATGCATTAAAACATTATGTTTTAATGCTAAATAATAAGTTTAATACTAATATTAAAATAATAGTAGATGAATATAAACATAAAGAATTTTTACCACTTATTTCCCCTTATAAAAATGAAAAAGAGATGGGAAAACGTTGTGAAATTTGCATAAAAGAAAGAATGAACTCATTATTTTTATATGCATTAAATAATAATTATAAATATGTTTCTACAACAATGACTGTATCAAGAAATAAGAATAGTAATTATATTAATATAGTTGGAGATGAATTATCTAATATTTATAACAATAAGGTTATCTTTTTCCATACCGATTTTAAAAAGAATAATGGCCAAGATATAGGAGTAGAAATATCAAAAAAATATAATGTTTATAGACAAGATTATTGTGGATGTGAATATTCTTTATTTAATAAAAGTGATAAAAACTATATAAAATCCTAGTTATTTTTAAATTTTATTCATTATTTTAGTTCTTTTTTCTTCGTATTCTTCTTTTGATATTATTCCTTCATCATAAAGACTTCTTAACTTAATAAGTTTTTCTAAATTGGTGGAATCAACACTATTTAATTCTTTAATTTCTTTTTTACTATTTCTTGAATTAAAGCCATAATTGCTTTTAGACATATAAATAAAATATGATATTCCTCCAACTATAAAGCCAAATAAAATTCCTAATATACCTATTGTGATTTTGCTTTTATTTTCTGTTATAGATTTAATTAGTAATATTAAAGTAAGAATTGATAATAATGAACATAAAAAGAATAGCACTCCAAAGGTATGACCAATATCACCTTTAAGAGAAAACATATAGATTGAAAGCGATATTGAAAGTAAAAAGTTAACAATACAACCCAAATAACAAGCGACTATAATTAGTTTTTTCATGTTAATATTTTAACTTTTAAAAGATATTTTTTTAATGTGTCATTATTAATCAGAAAATACCATAATTTGTCAAATTTATTTGTTTTTTTAAATATGTTTAGTCAAATAAGAAATTAAATATTTTTTTATTTTTATAGATTTATTATTAAAAATAATAAAAATGATTAACTATTGATAAATAATTTAATATAATTAAATTGTTTGAAAAAGGAGAACAAGTAAATGATTGAAATTACAGATGTTTATGCTCGTGAAGTATTAGACTCCAGAGGTAATCCAACTGTCGAGGTTGAAGTTACTTTAGCAGATGGAACAAGAGGTAGAGCTATCGTACCTAGTGGAGCTTCAACAGGAGAAAGTGAAGCTTTAGAATTAAGAGATGGCGATAAAAAAAGATATTTAGGAAAAGGCGTTTTAAAGGCTGTCCAAAATGTAAATGAAAAGATTGCTCCTGAAATTATTGGAATGGATGCAGATGATCAAGTAGGTATCGATAAAGCCTTATTAGCTCTTGATGGAACCCCATTTAAAAAGAATCTTGGTGCTAATGCTATGTTAGGTGTTTCTTTAGCAGTTGCTAGAGCCGCAAGTGAATTTTATGGAATGCCATTATATAAATATTTAGGTGGAGTTAATGCAAAAGTTTTACCAACTCCTATGATGAATGTTGTTAATGGTGGTGCTCATGCTGATTCAACAGTTGATTTCCAAGAATTCTTTATTATTCCTGCAGGATTTACAACATTTAAAGAAGCTTTAAGAGCTGGTGTTGAAACATTCCATGCTTTAAAGAGTGTTTTAAAAGCTAAGGGATATGAAACTGGTGTTGGTGATGAAGGTGGATTTGCTCCAAGTTGTAGAGAAGGAAATACTGAACCTCTTGAATTAATTATGGAAGCTATTACCAAAGCAGGATATATTCCAGGAAAACAAATTTTCTTAGGAATGGATGTTGCTAGTAGTGAATTCTATGATCCAGAAACAAAACTTTACACATTAAAGAAATCAGGACAAGGAACCAAAACAAGTGCTGAGTTAATTGCTTGGTATAAAGAAATGTGTGAAAAATATCCAATTATTACAATCGAAGATGGTTTAGCAGAATCTGATTGGGAAGGTTGGAAAGAATTAACCAAAGAACTTGGTGATAAGATTCAATTAGTTGGTGACGATTTATTTGTTACAAATGTTGCTTTCTTAAAGAAAGGTATTGTTAATCATGTTGCTAACTCAATTTTAATTAAAGTTAACCAAATCGGAACTTTAACCGAAACACTTGATGCTATTAGATTAGCTCAAACAAATGGTTATACATGTATGGTTAGCCATAGATCTGGTGAAACAGAAGATACAACAATTGCTGATTTAAGTGTTGCTGTTAATGCTGGACAAATTAAAACTGGTTCTGCTTCAAGAACAGATAGAATGGCAAAATATAATCAATTATTAAGAATTGAAGATGAACTTGGAGATGAAGCTGAATTCCTTGGCTTAAAAGCTTTCAAGAGATACCAATTCGAAGATTAATTGGTAAATCAATATTAAATTTTAAAAAATAGGGGGGGAAACCTCCTTTTTTAATTATTAAATTCATATTAAATTTTTTTATCAATAAAAAATCTCTAGCATAATTTTTTTATATAAATTATTTTCCAAAAAATATATTATTTCCCATATATTTTTCTTTATTTAATTAAAAAAGAAGATGATTTAACAACTATTTTTGTAAATTGAAGTTGTCAACAATTGTCAATTTAAACTTGCCCTAGTGAGGGGTTTAATATATCATGAAAATATATGAGATTTCAAAAGGAGAGATAATATGGAAGAAAAAGAAGTCACATTAGATCCTAAAACTGGATCACCACGTTGGGAAGAGCATGCTACTGCTGAAGGAAAACATTTAGATGCTAAAGGTGCTGAAGTTGTTCAACACAAGAGCACAAAAGTTAGCACTGTAAAAATGATTTTACTTAGCATGATTACTCTTGGAATTTATGCACTTGTAAAAATGTGTGGTATTGTTAAAGAACTTAATGCTGTTAGATTAGCTCATGGAGAAACAAAGAAATCCATGAATCCAATTGTCGTTATTTTATTAAGTGTTCCTACAATTGGAATTGTACCACTTGTTTGGATGACAAGACTTTGTAAGAGATTAAACGCTGAAGCTCAATATCGTGATATTAAGAAACCAGTAAAAGCTTCAACATTCTGGCTTTTCGGTGTTTTATTATGTGAAACAATCGTTTGCCCAATTATTTTCTTAAGTAAATTATTAAAAACATCAAACGCTATTCAAAACCACCACAATACATACGGTGATTTAAAAACTTTATAATTAAATAATTTTGTATAATATAGCCTCCTAATTAATTAGGAGGTTTTTAATTTTATTCAATTGTATTAATAGTTAAATTTCCACTTATTGAATCAGCTTTTATTTTATGATTATCTTCTTTATAAATATAATTTCCATTAGTTTTTAAATATTCAACGTTTGAAGTAAATGTTCCACTGATAGTTGAAAAACTTGCCTTATAGCCATAACTAGAAGAAATGTTGTAAATTGTATCACCACTAATTGTATTAAATACATTATTAGAAGTAGAAGAATAATTTGTTACATTGGAATTGCCAGATGTAGAATTCATTATAATTTCCTTCATTTTTCCATCTATATGTAAATCTCCACTAACTGAGCTAAAAGTTAATCTATCTACATTTAAGTTTTTTCCTCTAAAATTACTAGATGTAGAAGCAGCATTTATGTTTTTAATATTTTTAAATGATGTTTCAATATTTCCTTGAATTGTAGCAATATTTAAATTATCCAAATTATAATCATTAGATAAAGAAATATGTAAATCTTTTCTAAAATCATTTATTTCATAATCTCCAGGATATCCAAATTGAATATTTAATGCATTTGAATCAATAAATGACCTTACAACTAATTTATTAGTAATGTCTTTTCCTTTTGTTATTTCTTCCTTAATTTCAATAGTACTTGTTTGATTTTCATTAGAAATAACATAAATATTTCCGGCAACCCAGTTAATATTTAATGTAGTAATGTTATTATTAATTGTTCTATTACCATCAATATAGTGTGAAGAATCTTCATAATTAATTGTTGTTTTTCCTAAGTGAGTATAGGTGCAACTGCATAATAAAATAGAAGAAATTGATATAATAATTTGTTTAGTTAGTTTCATAGTTTTCTCCAATTAATTCATAATTTAACAATTCTTTTTTATATTGTTTTATAAATTCTTTTGATGAAATTAATTTATTTTCGATAATTAATTCATCTATTGCTAAATATCCATTATTTACTTTAATTATTATTTCATTATTTAATATTGATTGAACTCCTCCATTGTTTAAGAATTGCAAAGTTATTGGACCATTATAAGCATGAAATTTTGTAAAGATAAGCAAAGTATTTTTAAAATAACAACCTCTAAAGGTTAAGTCGTTAAAATCAAAATCAATATTAAAATTAATTAGTTTATAATGCATGCATTGATTATAATAAATTGTTGAAAGTTAATATAGTATATTTTAGTTTACATTTATTTTAATGATATATCTTTTATCTAATCTTTCATTAAATTTAAAAACAATCGTTTCATTATTTTTCGAAGTTAAACTAAAAGAAAGAGGAAATCTATTTTTGTTAGGCGAAAACATAGTAAATGGTACATCTTTTCCATTAATTGTAATAGATTTTATAGTTTCATTATATATATTTTCAAATTTAAAAGTGATGGTTCTTCTTCTTAATAAATTAGAATTTTTAAATTCTCCATTAGCTTTATTAAGAATAAATATATAGGATTTAATATGTTTATTATATTTAATTACATAATTAGTTTTTCGATATTCATTATATTGATATGCAACAGTTTGATGGTCGTCTTCGTAAATATAATCTTTATCAAATTCTTCTTTTGAAGGATAATAATCAAATAAGAAATGTTTCCAATCAATCAATTTTGTGTTATTTACTTCATTAACAAGAGGAATAATAGAACCACATTTAACAAAAATAGGTAGGAATTCACAGGTATTTTTAATTTTTAATGTAGTTGGCCCATTAATTATCTCTCCAGTAAATAGATTAAAGAAAGTAGATGAAGGAAGATAAACTTTAGTATTATTTTCTTTTCTTATAATTTGCTTATATAAAGCAACTTTGGCTTGTCCTCCTCCTTGAAGATACTTCATTTTAAAGTTATATATTTTATTCTTTTCTAATTTAATAATTTTTGTAATTGCTGCTCCATGATAGTTCCAATCGCTATATACTTCTTTATCATCAATATAGAATATACTCCCATCGTCAATTGCTGCATATAGCATAACATTATTATTAAATTTTAATTTAAATTCAAAAATAGCTGTGAAATCATATGGTTTTATTGATTCATGAATACTATTTCCATTTAATTCAAAATTTAATGTATCAAATTCACATTCATAATCTGGACTACCTTCTAAATTAATATTATTAAAAAATTTAGCTTTTACTTTTCCAACATAATTTTCTATTGTTAAAGGAACTATTTTTGTATCAATTAGTGGGCTAATAAGAAGTTTATCACTTAACATAAATGTTGAATAATTATTATTAGCTTTTTTATCATTAGGATAATTTAATGATAATGCTCTAATAAAAGGAAGGCCATTTTGATATGTTTCAAAAGCTTCTTTATAAATAAAAGGTAATAATCTATATCTTAAATTAGTATAATTTCTAAATATATTAACTGTTTCTTCATCGTAGTTAAATGGTTCTCTAAACCTTTTAACACTACAAGTACAATGTGGTCTAAAAATTGGTTCAAAAGTTCCAAATTGAATCCATTTTATATATTCTTCTTTTGTTGGATCACCAATATGACCACCTAGATCACTTGAATAATAAGCGAGGCAATTTAAAGAACATTTAATCATATTTGATATTTCTTGAGTTAAAGAAGATATTGTAGATGTTATATCACCACTCCATTGAATAGAATATCTATGACTTGCTACATCTAAAATTTCCTTGTATTCTCCATTTATAATATTATTAACATTGCCCATTATTACTGGTCTTTTATAATGCTTAATGTCAAAAGATGAAGCTTCTTTAAAATAATTTTGAGTAATTTCATAAAATGCATACATCCCTAAGGTTTCTGGAGCAATTAAATTTGTAGGAGATATTAACTTAGTTATCCAATTACGATCATACCACCAATAATCTAATCCATAGGAAAAGATATTTTTTAAATTATCTTCACGATATTTAATTTCTTCTTCATCAAATAATTGTTTATTATTAAATGGTTCAGGATGATCGTTAAACATAATTTCGATATTACGTTGGTGAGCTTTAGAGAAGAAATCTTTTAAATCTTTAAATAAAGTATCATTAATTTCGTATCCAATTCCTCTTTCTTTTGCTTTTCTCCAATCAGTATCAATTACAAAATTATCTAAAGGTAAATTAAATTCATTAAATTTATCCATTAAGCTCAATGCTTCTTCACTTGAATAAGGATAATATCTACTATTAAAACATCCTAATGTTGACAACCTAACAAATTCACTTGGTTTTGTTAAAAAGGTGTATAGTTTTCTTAACTTTTTATGATCTTTATTTGAAAACATGATATACATATCAAATGAATTTTCAAAAACACTATATTTTCCCTCTCCTTTTAAAGAATATCCACCATCTTTTAGTTCAATTTGAGGAGTGTCATTGATATGAAAAAACAAAGGTGTATTAATTGGTAGAGGAAGTTCTCCGTTTGTAAATTTAAAGTCAAATTTATATAGTATTTTATCGTTATTTTTTATGTAAACGATATCTTTATTTTTTAAAATATGGATGAAATAGTTATGAAAATTTATTATGATTCTATCTTTTAGTTCTTTAAAAGAAAATTGTAAGTTTTCAAAATTATTTTTAGTTGGAATAAAGAGTGTATTTTTATCTTGAAATCTATATTTTTGAACTCTAATTATATCTTTATTAATCATTGATACATTTATATTATTAAAAATCATACAATTTTCCTCCGACTAAAATAACATAACTCGAATATACAATAAATAAAAATATTGTTACTTTCAACATAGTTTTTGATACTATTTTTATATGAAATATAAAAATTTATAGTAAAATATATATATGGATAATGAGAAACTTCTTGAAATTTTAAAGAGTAATTCAGATGAATCATATACATCTTTTTCTACTGTGTTAAGTAATACATCTTTAAAAATTATTGGAGTAAAAATTCCAAAGTTAAAAGAATTAGCTAAAATTTATAAAGATGAAGATTTTTCTAATATTACAAAAAATGAATATTTAGAAGTAGATATATTTTTAGGCTTTGTTAATAAATATAAATATAATGTTTATAAAGAAAGGTTATTAAATTTAGAATCTTTATTTATGAAAGACTCATCATGGGCTGTTACTGATTCAGTTATAGCTTTTAATAAGAAAAAAGATGATGAAACAAATATTTATTTTTTCAAAAAATGGATTTTATCACCATATATATTTATTAAAAGAATGGGTTATGTTCTATATATTGCTACACTTAAAGATAATAAAGAAGCTATGAATATTCTTTTAAATAACTCAAAAGAAACTGGAATTTATTATATAGATATGGCTTTATCTTGGGCATTAGCTGTAGCTTCTATTAATTTTGAAAATGAAATATATGAATATTTAAAAACGACCAATGATTTATTCATTAAAAAACAAACAATAAGGAAAATAAAAGATTCTTATAGAAATACTATAGAATTTAAAAATAAATTAAATAATTTGAAAGGAGCAAAAAAATGAAGGAATTCGAATTTGAAACAGGGTATGGTTATAACTTATTTGGTAACAAATGGGAAATTGATAACCCAAAAGAAATTGTCGTTATTATTACAGGTATGGCAGAACATTCAGCAAGATATGATCATTTTGCCACATTCTTAAATAGACATGGTTTTTCTGTTTATTGTATCGATCATCATGGACAAGGTAAGAATACTCCTCTAGGTAGACCAGGTGAAGATTATTTTGCTAAAGAAATTGAAATTTATAATCATTTAATTATTGATTTAAGAGAAAAATATAATTTAAAAGTAAATGTTTTTGCTCATTCTATGGGTAGTTTCGTTACACAAGGTCTTATTGAAAAATATTCTTATAACATTGATAGAACAATACTTTGTGGAAGTAATGGTAGAAATGGACTTGTTAAGATTGGTTATTTATTAGCTAAGATTATTGTAAACGATAAAAATAAAGATAAAGATGCTAACCTTCTTTATAAACTTTCAATTGGTGCTTATGAAAAGACTATTGAGAAAGGAGAAAGTATAAATTCTTGGATTAGTTATAACAAAGAAAACGTAAAAGTATATGATGAAGATCCATTAAGTGGTTTTAAATGTTCTAATGGTTTTTATAAAGAATTCTTTAAAGGGTTAACAACAATTCAAAAAACAAAAAATGTTAAAAAGATTAATCCAAAAATGCCTATTTTTATAATTGGAGGAGATAAAGATCCTGTTGGTAATAATGGAAAAGGCCTAGTAAATTTATATAATTTATATAAAAAGAATGGTTTAAATGTTAAATTATGTATTTATAAACATATGAAACATGAGATTTTAAATGAAGAAAATAAAATGATTGTATATAATGATATTGTTTTATTTTTAAAGGATCGCTATGAAGAAAAGTAAAGTATTGTTATTTGTATCGTTATTTAGTTTATTAGCAGGTTTATTAACCAGTTGTTTTTTCATCGATAAAATTATTGATGGAATAGGTGGAGAAAATGGAAATAATGGAGGAGTTACAACTCCAAGTCTTGATGATGGAGCAACAGTAAATATTAGTGTTGACTCTTCACTTAGTAGTGGAGAAAATGTTTTAAAACCAACAGACTATGAATTGTCTTTATCTATGGATGATTTAATAAATTATGGAGTTTATAATATTTCTTATCTTCCATCTTTAGGAAACGCAAAAATATTAGTTTTACCAATTGATCTTTCAAGTTTAGTTCCTACAACTCCTTATAAACCTACTTCAACAATAACTAATAACATTAATAAAGCTTTCTTTGCAGATAGTAGTGATTCCAGTTTATATTATGAATCAGTTGCTTCTTTTTATAAAAAATCTTCTTATGGAAAATTAAATATTAGTGGAGATGTAGCCTCCTGGTATGATGTAACAAAAAGTGGATACAAATCATTAAGTCAAATAAGAAGTGAAAATGATGTTATCCAAATAATGAATGATGCTATACAAGCCTTACATATTGATACTTCTAAATACGATGGAAATAAAGATGGAATAATTGATGGCGTATGGATGATTTATAACTATTATGATTATGCTACAGCTAGTCAGATGGGTATAAATATTAGTGATAATTATTGGGCATATACATTTTGGGATCAAGAAAATAAAACCCCTTCAGTTACTAAACCAGTTTCAAATGTTTTTGCTTGGGCAAGTTATGATTTTCTTTTAGAAGGCGGAGCAAGTAAAATTGATGCTCATACTTTAATTCATGAAACAGGACATATGTTAGGATTAAATGATTATTACGATTACAATGAAAATGGAGCTCCTACAGGTCTTGTTGATATGATGGACGCTAACATTATTGATCATAATTTCTATTCAAAAATGGTTTTAGGTTGGGCAAAACCTTATATTGTAACAGGAGATGTTAATATTCAATTATCTACTACAAATAATGAAAACAATTTTGTAATTGTTCCTTACAATAATCTTCCTATTAGAACTACAAATGGAAAGAAATATTTTAATCCATACGATGAATATATGCTTGTTGAATATTATTCTCCAACTGGATTAAATGAAAAAGATTCAGTCAATAAATATCCTGGAAATAACGTACAAGGTTTTACAAAAGAAGGTTTTAGAGTTTATCATATTGATGCTAGATTATGGTATTTAAGATATACAAATGGTATATTTTCTACAAATTATTATAAAAATCAAGTTTTAACTAATAATGATTATTTA
>JAEDOI010000007.1 GCA_016302065.1 Bacilli bacterium
ACTTGGTTCTTAGAAACTAGATTATCAACAAATGCTAATCCATTTATAATTAGCTATGAACCTAAGGTACTTGAAATGTTATGTGAAAACATTCTTGGAAAAGGAAAATATAATCAATATAAATCTCAATTTAATAGTGCTGTTATTTGCCCAACATATGAAATTGATGAAACAACAAAAGAAATTACTAAAGTTTCTTCAATTGAACTTTGGTGCTTAAATTTAAATACGTATAGAGGTTTTGTTAGTTCATTAACAGAACTTAATGAGACAAACTTACCTGATCATGTTGTAGAAGTTTTAACTTCTAATGGTATTAACTTATAGGAGGAAAATGTATGAAAAAACGTACTGGATTTCTTTTCTTAGCTCTTGGAGCTTTATCTTTCTTAGTTAATGGAATAAATGGTAAAGAAAATATTCCTTCCTATAAAGATGAAAATACAACTTATCTTCTTACTATTGATAATTCGCTTTGTGGAAATGATGAAGCTGTTAAGGCAAGCCAAGATAGTGTTCTTGCTAGACTTAGAAGCACATTAGGTTTTAAATATAGTGTTGTTAATCAATTTACTCAAGCAAGCAATATTATTGAAATCACTGCAAATAGTGATTTAAAAGATGTTATTGCTTCAATTCCTGGAATTAGTAAGGTAAATGAGAATAATTTATATCGTTTCGGGGATGTTACTTCATCAGAATCTAAGTCAGATTTAGAAGAAGGATATATTGTTACTAATTCAATTGATGAACTTGACGATAAAGATAGAGAAAATTTTGAATTAAAACCTGAACAACTTATAAATTATAGTGCTCAAAACATGAATTCACCAATTAGCGATAGTCAATCTTCTTTAGGTGAAGGAACATTGATTGCTATTCTTGATGCTTCATTTATGATTGAACATAGCTGGTTCCAAGATTTAGATGTTTCACAAGTTAAATATACTAAAGCTGACATGTTAGCTATTCAACAAACTGGAAAACTACATGGTTCTGCAAAAAATGGAGTACCTCAAGGAAAACTTGGTTCAACTTATTACAATAATAAAATTCCTTTCTATTATGATTATGGAGGAGATTCTGATCATAATGGTGCTAATGATTATGATGTCTTAAGTAGATGGGATGTTCATGGTACACACGTTGCAGGTATTGCAGCTGCAAATGGAATTTATCATGGTATAGCTCCAAATGCCCAACTTGCTTTGATGAAAGTTTTTAGAGAATCAGTTCAAACAAGTAATGGAATTACAACAGGTGGTGTAGGAGCTTATGATGCTGATATTCTTGAAGCTTTAGAAGATTGTATAGCAATCGGTGTCGATGTAATTAATATGTCGCTTGGATCAGATCTTGATGATTTTAGTGATAGATCTAGTTCAATGGATGCCTTTGAAGTATTAAGAAATAGAGGAGTTTATGTATCAATTTCAGCAGGAAACGATGGAAAAGAAAATTATTCTTCAATGGGTCCTTATGCTAACTGGACAACCGATATGGTTGAAACTGGAATTTTAGGAAGTTATGCTAATGATGATGCTTCAATGATTGTTGCTTCTACTACATTAGAGAAGAATTTCTATGAAGATGCTTTAATTATTAATCTTGGAGATAGAACTCAACCAACAAGTTATAAAGATCAAGCAAAAACTGCTAAGAGTCCTAATGAAACACCAGATGACTTAAAATTCTCAACCTTAACTAGCATTGGAGAAGATATTACATATTGTTATATTGGTACACAAAGCGGAGCTGATGCAACTGATATTCTTGGAAGTAGTGTTGCTTATACAAATTTTGCAAATAAATATAAAGCAATTCATGGTGTAGACTTTGATGCAACAAATAAAATTGCTATTGTTGATAGAGGTGATGTTTCATTCTCAACAAAGGCAAAAGCTGCTAAAACTGCTGGATTTGCTGGATTAGTTGTCGTTAATAATGACCCAACAGCCCTTGAATTTAATTTCTCAATGGCTTGGGGTGATTCAAATGGTTATGAATATCCAGAAATTCCTGTTGTTTTTGTCCTTAATAGAGATAAACAATATTTTAAGAGCGGTGTTGGGGAAGATGGTTGTGGAACACTTTCTATTGCAAAAAAAGAAATTGCTGACAACCCAGATAAAAATCAAATAGCTCAATATTCAAGCGATGGAGCTACATATGATTTAAGAATTAATCCTGATATTTCAGCTCCAGGAAGCAACGTTCTTAGTTGTGTCCCAGGACTTGCAAAAAATGATAACGAATATAGCGGAAGACTTGCTTTATATGATAAAGCTTGGGCATATTTAGATGGAACATCAATGGCTGCTCCTAACCTTGCTGGTGCAAGTGCTTTAATTCTTAGTGATTTAACTAAAGGTTTATCTAAAGAAGAAAGAGCAGAAGTTGCAAAAACTATCCCAATGAGACAAATGTCAACTGCTACTCAATATAAATTTAATAACGTGAAAGTTGTTGATATTCATACAGGTGAAACAAAAGATGATGGTACTGTTGAATATTCTCCACGTAGACAAGGAGCTGGTGAAGTTAATGTAGCTGATTCAATTAATACTAATGTTTATTTAGAATCATTAGTTGTTAAACAAGATGGTACATTTACTAAGACTGGTCTTAAAAAATCAAAAATTGAATTAAAGAATAATGATTTAATTAAAGAAGGAAAGATTAATCTTTCATTCCTTGCTCATTCTTTAAGCAATGTTGATAAAACATATGATGCCAAAATCAAAGTTATGAAACCTCGTATTGAGGAATATTATAACTATGAAAACCACAAAGAAGATAACAAGATTGGTGATGATGGCAAACCAGTAGAACCAACGCGAAGTGCTGATTATGAATATGAAGGATATAAGTTCCAAACTACAAAAGATGATTTAATTCATGAAAAATCACTTGGAAAAGTCACTGTAAAAGCTAATGGAACAACAACTATTAATCTTAGTGATTCGTTAAGTGAAGAAGAAAAGAAAGAAATTGAAGATAATTTCGAAAATGGTACTTATGTTGAAGGTTATGTATATTTAGTTCCTTCAGATAGCACTGATAATATCGAATTATCGATTCCATTTATGGGATTCTATGGAGACTATGGTGAAGCTCCAGCTATTGAAGAATTTGATTTTGTTAGAGATTCAGTGGATGAAAATGGTAAAAAGATCTACTATCCATCAGATTTAGTTAATTATATTGGAAGAAGTACATCTCTTTCATTACCAAAAATGGATGTTAGTTCAACAATTTGTGGTATGGATTATGATACATATTATTCATTAAAATCTACAAATGATGTTTTATTAAATAAAGGTAGTGTCAAAAACGCAAGCCACGTTGTAACTTATAACAAAGAAACAAATACAATTTATGCAGGGGGAGCAGATAGTGAAGTTCTTTACCTTCAAGCCTTTGTACTTAGAAGTATTGAATCAAATACAATTACTATTAGAGATTCTAGTGGTAAGGTTGTAAATACAGTTGGAGATAAAGCATTCAAAGATGCTCTTGTAAATACTAATTACTTATATAAATCTCATGTATCTGCTTCTTATATTAATAGTGGTATTATTTGCCATAGAGGTGAAGCCTATATTCCTTTATATCAAGGAAATAATAAGAATATTAAATTAATTGATGGTAATTATACAATTACAATGGAATTCAAAGTGCTTGGAAGTGGTACAATTCAAAGAAAGACATTTAACCTTGTAATTGACTCATTAACTCCTTCAATTCAATCAAAATCATATATTACTAAAGATGGTGAAAAGTATGTACGTTTAAAATATCAAGAAACATACATGACAAGAACCAACAACAAAGAACAAACAGTTATTGCAATTAATGGTGGTGTTATTCCTTGTGATATTAGTGAATATAATGGTGGATATTATATTGACTTTAAAGTTAGTGATGTATTAGAAAGTGATCCAACTGGTAAAGTTAGTGTCGACGTTACTGATGGAGCTGGAAACGTTATCTTCGATATGTTCTATATTGAAAATTCTGAAATTCCAGATATTGTTGTTGAATCTAATAAACTTGTTCCAGGTTCGACATTAGATATAGAAGTTGAAGATGCTATTGTTGCAGATGGAGCAATTTATGATTTTGCTAGAAAATATAAAGTAACTCCATACGATTACAATGGCAAAACTATTAGTGAAAAGAACTTTGGTTTATATAAAGTTTCAATTACATTCCCTGATGCAATTGATGTTAATAGCGTCATTGTAACTGATAAGAATGGAAATGAATTAGTTTATAAAGTTAGTGAATATTCAACATTAACATTTGAACTTTCTACCCGTGAATTTACTGTTAAATTTAATAAAGGTAGTGGAATTGTTCCTTCAAAAGTTAAAGATATGAACTTAATTCTTGGATTATCAATTGGAATCCCAGCAGCTGTTATTGCACTTGGTGCAGTTGGTGTAATTTTATATCTATTTAAATTTAGAAAAAAATAGTAAAATATAAGGGCTAGAAATAGCCCTTTATTTTTTATGAAAAAGAAAGCAAATCAAATTACAAATTTTAAATACTATTTACCATATTTTATTAGGGGAATCATAGCGTTTTTTATTCTTTTAGCCTTAACTCTTTTAATATACTTTTTTGAATTAAATACACCTATGACAACTATTAGCTTACTTGATGGTTTATTAGTTGCTACCGTTATCGGGTTTGCTACTTCATTGTTTACATATCTTGTTTATTCAGGATCATTAAATTTTGTATCTTATGGTTTTTCAACATTTGGTTCAATATTTAATAAAAATGTTAATAAAAAATACAAGGATTTAAAGGAATATAATGAAATCAAAAAAATAGAAAGAGCTGGGAAAACATACTATTTTTTGAGTTATATTCTTGTTAGTTCTCTTTATTTAATTGCCTTAATCGTTGTTTTTATTTTATTCAACACTGGAGTTATACTTTAATACAATATTAAGATTGTATTAATTTTTTAAGTAAACTATTTTTAAATATATACATTAGTATATATTTTATAAGATTTTAAATATTTATTATGGAGGAATATCGTATGAAAAAGAAATCTACCTTATTATTAAGCTTGTTCGCTGCTTCATTAGTGGCTGTCCCTCTTTCTGTTTCATTATCAAGTTGCAATGGCAATGGTGAAAATACTGATACTAAAAAAGAAAATTATGTTGTTGATTGGAAAGTCGTTTTAACACAAAGTGGCCAAGAAGATAAAAATAACCCTACTTCAATTGAAGGATTTGTTAACGAAACTGCTTCTCTTCGTGGAGTTGTTATCCAATCCACAATAGAAGATAAAGAAGCTGATTGTACATTTACTTTTGAAAGTGAAGATGAAGAAGTTGCTACAATTTCAAAAACTGGTGAAATTGAATTCTTAAAAGAAGGCAAAACAACAATTACTGTAAAAGCTTCAAATTTAGATCCAGATGATGCTGGTGCTATTAAAAAAAGAGAAATTAGTGTCTCAGTAAAAGCTGCTAGAACTGCAATTGGCGTTAAATCATTTGCTGCAGATAGCTATTTTGATAAACTTCAAATTTTAGGAACATTAGAAGAATATGCTATTAATAACCACTTAACTGGTTTAACCTTATTTGAAAATGGTGGAAAAATGGTTTATTCAAAACGTGTTAAAATTCCTACCAAAAATGAACAATATATTCCAGGATATGGATTTGGTGTTTTAAGTGATGGTGAATTAGTTGGTGATAATCTTGATGAAAATGGAAAAGTAGTTCCAGATAGCGATTTCCCAACATTTAATGGCTTAAATACTGCTAAATTCTATCATAATGCTATAGGTACTGGTGCTACCAACCTTTGTTATCTTGATGATCAAGGATCTCTTACTGCAGATTTATATAGTTATATCTCAACTGGATTATATGGAACTCAACTTAATGAATCAAAAGATGGTTATGTTTGGGTAAACCTTCTTGCTAAAGGAAGATCAAGCACAAACCCAATTCCTGTTGAACTTGAGTCAAATTATGTAGGATCTGATGGACTTGTTGACAATACAAAAGTTAAAGAACTTGATCCAACTCAAGGTAGTGGATTATTCTCTAATTTTAAAGTTTATGTTAAAACCGGACAAGATGATGGATTAAAATATTCAACAACTTCAAAAAATAGCAAAGTTTCAGTATTTAATGATACTAATGTAGAAATTGATGACTATATTACTGCTTATAAAAATCTTTTAACTAAACGAAACGATTATTATAGAGGTGCTGAAATGACTTCTCTTACCTCAACTGGAACTCTTAGAGGCGCTTTACAATATTATCAAGCAAGCGGTAATGGCTATAACGAAGCAGCTTGGAATAATGTTGGTCTTAAGAAAGGTAGAGATAGCGAAGGAGATTACTTAATCTTCTCACTTGTTAATCCAACAACTCCTTTCTATGCTAAATATACATTAAGTTCTAATCTTGTTTCTCCAATTCCTCAAGCTTTCTTAGATGTTATGGCTGGTGGTAAACCAAATGGAAAACCTACTAATTATTTAAAAGGTGGTTCAAATGGATTTGATAATATTGCTGATACTTATCTTTCATTAGGAGCTTATAACTGTTTAGTTTTTGATCCAAATGGAGCAACAAAAGCTATTGTCTATGTTAAAAATGACAATTATCAAGTAGTTGAACCTGGCAAATATACTAAGATTCCTGGAATCTACATGAATATGTTAGATAATTCTAGTGATATTGATCTTTATGTAAAACAATTTAAATCTGGTAAATTAGATTCTGCTGGTTTAACAAAAAATACATTAAATGATGCCTTTACAGGAAATGGACAAAAGAAAACTACTGTTGGTGATTCAACATTTAAACTTAACATTAATAGTTGTACTTCTGAAACATGGGAAAAATTATTTGGAACAAAAGGTACCGTTTATCAAAACTCAACCTCATCTTATTGGGATACAAAACCATGGATGGCAAATGATAATTTCTTAAATGCAATTAGTTTTGCAATTAATAGAAAAGAATATGCTGAATCAAGAGGTAACAATCCATCAGTTTCTTACTTCTCAGATTCATATCAATGGGATCCAGAAGGATATGAAGCTGCTAGTAATAAAGTTAGTGCTTCATATAATGGAACTCAAAATCATAAGGATAACCTAACTGGTTTCTTTGGAGCAAATTATGAAACCAACTACGGATTTAACCTTGAAGCTAGTAAAACTTTATTTAGAAATGCTATTAATGAAATGGTTTCTAAACGTGAAATTACTCTTCCACTTAAAGCACAAATTAAGATTCAATGGATGAATACTGGCGATGAAAAAGAATATGGTGCTGATTTAAAGAAATATATTGAAACTGCATGTAATGATGTCTCAGTATCAAATGGACAATTTACTCTTGAAGTCGTTAATATCGATGGAACAAGTGATTATACTAAAGTTTACGATATGATAAAACAAGGACAATTCGACTTAGCATTTGGTTCGATTAGTGGTAATACTCTTAATCCTCTTGAATTTATGGAAGTTTTAAAGAGTGATAACTCAAGTGGATTTACACTTAACTATGGAGCTGATACCTCACTTCCAGATCCAAGCTTAGTTTATAAAGATGAAGTTTGGTCATATGACTCATTATGGACTGCTGCTGTTAAAGGTGCCATTATTGATGAAAAAGGAATCGTTAATCCTTCACCAGTTAAACAAGTTAGTGCAAGTTCAAAAACAGTTGGTGAAAACACAGTATTTACAATTCTTGTTAAAATTGTCGATATGGCTGTTATTGAATTAAGAAATGATGGCGCTATAGCTTCAATTGGATACAAAGAAAATGCTAGTGATACTGCTACATTAACCTATACTCTTCCTCTTGAAACAAGTCAATTTGAAATTAAATTAAATGAAAGTGCTCAAACAGCTGAATTAAAGATTACAATTCCAAATTCATTCACTACTGAAAAGCAAGATGGAACTCCTCTTACAGTTCATTTCAGTGAATATAAATCAATTGAAGTAATGCAAAACTATGAAGTCAATATTGTGACTGGTAAAGGTGTTGTATCTTCAATGAGTGCATATACAATGAGATTAAAATAATTTAAATTTAATAACTATTTACAAAGATTGGTATGAAAGTATCAATCTTTTGTTTCATGAGACAATTAATTATAATATAATTAATTAGTATCATTTTAAAAAAGGAAGGGAAATATGCCAAAGTACGTAATTAAAAGATTATTACTAGCTGTATTAACCTGTTTTGTAATTCTTACTTTAACATTTGTGTTAATGAAGATGCTTCCATTTACTGAACCAACTGGTTCATTATCTATTAAGTGGGCGTATTATAATAAGCAAGTTAATTTAGGGTATGTCATCTATAAAGAGACACCTGTAAACAACTTAGGAGAGTGTTTATGGGAAGCTCCAGCTTCAGTAACTGGTGGAAATCCAGCTTATTTTTACAAAGCTCCTATTATTAGTCAATACTTTAATTGGTTAGGAAATATTTTTACTAAATGGGATTGGGGTACATCAACTGCTATTAAACCTAATTTCTCAGCTATGGATATTATTGCAAGCCGTCTTCCAGTTAGTATGAGTATTAATATTATTAGTGTCGTTATTGCTGTTCCATTAGGAATTATTTTAGGTATTGTTGCTGCATTAAATAAAAATAAACTTACGGATCATATTATTTCAACTGCTGTTATGGTTTTTATTTCTGTTCCTAGTTTTGTTATTATTTCCCTTTTATTATTATGGTTCTGCTACGAAAACAAATGGTTACCAAGTCAATGGCCAAGTAGCGGATTAAGTTTAGAAAAAAGATTTTTAGGATATATAATTCCTGTTGTTTCTTTATCATTTGGTTCAGTTTGTGGATATACTCGTTTCACCCGTGCAGAACTATGTGAAGTTATGAGTAGTGATTATCTTCTTCTTGCTAGAACTAAAGGTTTAACTAAAAGACAATCTATTATTCGTCATGCTTTAAGAAATGCAATGGTTCCAATTGTTCCTTCAATTATTGCTGAATTTATTGGAATCTTAGGTGGATCTATGATTCTTGAATCTTTATATACAATTCCTGGAATTGGAAGATTATTTATTGATTGTATAAATCTTAAAGATTATAACGTCTTAATGACTGATATGGCTGTTTTTACAATGATTAGTTTAGCAGCTGGCGTTTTACTTGATATTTCGTATGGATTTATTGATCCACGTATTAGAATGGGGGCTAAAAAATAATGGATAAAAAAGAAACTTACTCCTATAAAGATAGTGGAAATGTTCAAAGAGTTATTGAATTAAGTGATAATGATTTTGAATTTGTACAAAAAGAAAAATCGATTCATGATGTTAAATTTAAAACAAAACCAACAACATTCATGAAAGATGCTTTCAAAAGATTTTGCAAAAATAAATCTAGTGTTGTTGCTGCATGTATTTTAGGTATTTTACTTGTATTTAGCTTTACCCTTCCTTATATAATACCTTACGATACAACAGTTAATCATCCTGAAGCTTCTTTCTTAGAGCCAAAACTTTTTAATGCTGGAACTGGTTTTTGGGATGGTACAAAAAGAGTAAATGATGCTGTTTGTTCAACTGTTAAAGTAAGTGAAGAAACAAACGAAAAATCTAATTATAAAAATCCAGTTGGTGATGATTATTATTATCCAAGTGGTTATGAATTTAGAGCAGTTATGAATCTTGGACCTGCCAAGATGAGTTATACTTCTCAAGCTAATGTAAATACTAATGGTGGATATGTTAGACTTACTAATACAGCAAGTATTTCTGATGGAATTATTACAAAATATAAATCAAATACCAAACAAGTAGATCTTAATAACACAATTAGTGCAAGTTATACATTAGGAATTGGAGAAGAAGATAAAGAATACGTTAATAGTGAATATACATTTAGCGTAATTCTTAATGATGAAGGAATTGAGACAGAATACGTTCTTGATGAAGGTATTGTTCAAAATGAAGCTATTTCAAAATCAATTAATGTAACAGAATCTTTAATTTCTAAAGGGGCAAGTGCAAAAACTTATTCTTCAGCTATTTTTGCATTTGGAGTAAAATCAAATGAAACAACAAATGCTGCTATTTATATAAGTAAAATTGATATTTCTAGTTCTTCAACAACTGAAAATGATGAAATTGGTGTGCTTTCGTTTAAGGATGGGAATGATTCCATTTTAAGATATATTAGTGCTACTGATAAAAATCAACCTGATTTATGGGATATTTCAAGTGAAGATGGGAAAAATGGAAGTGCTTCTCTTTATAGAGGTGAAGCTAGAGTTTGTTCATTTACTCTTGATACTTATGAAAACTCTCTTGGTGTAAAAGAAAATGTTCAAATTGGAGAGAGTGATCTTCGTCGTTATATGGGACAAAAACTTACTACAAGTGGTGATTGGGTAAGAGATAAAAATGCTGAGGTTCTTTGTTCATATGATTTTGATGCAGAAAACCCTGAATCTACATTTAAATCTTTAAGTGATAAATGCCCAATTATTAGCGTTGATCAACAATTAACTGACGTTGTAGTTGGCGGAAATAAAGTTGTTAATTTAATTTGTACAGTTTCATTCTATAAATATAAAGGCTATGGAACTAAGATGCCTAGATTTATATTTGGTACGGATAGATTTGGAAAAGATATGATTAAAATCACTTTTAGTGGTTTACAAACATCTTTATTACTTGGTATCTTTACATTTGCAATTTGCTTTACATTTGGTTTAGTTCTTGGTGCAATTGAAGGATATTATGGTGGATGGGTTGACATCATTCTTCAAAGGTTAACTGAAATTTTAAGTGGAATACCATGGATTGTTTTAATGACTTTAATTATTCTCTTAATGGGAAGTAATTTCTGGACATTCGCCCTTGCTTTATGCTTAACTGGCTGGATTGGAACGAGTAATCTTACTAGAACTCAATTTTATCGTTTCAAAGGAAGAGAATATATTCTTGCTTCTAGAACATTAGGAAGTAAGGATGGAAGATTAATTTTTAAACATATTTTACCTAACTCAATGGGAACAATTATTACATCAAGTGTTTTAATGATTCCTAGCGTTATATTTAATGAAGCTACTATCTCCTATTTAGGACTTGGATTAAAGAATATGAATTCTTTAGGTATTATTCTTTCAGATAACCAAGCAAATTTAATGTATTATCCTTATACTTTGATAGTACCTGCCGTTGTTATTGCTCTTCTTATGATTTGCTTTAACTTGTTTGGAAATGGTTTACGTGATGCGTTTAACCCTTCACTTAAAGGGAGTGATTAGTTATGGAATATAAAGATATAGATTATTCAAAAGCTAAAAAAGTATTAGAAGTAAAAGATTTAAGAGTTAATTTTAAATCTGATTCTGGATTAGTTCATGCAGTAAGAGGCGTTAGCTTTGATCTTTATAAAGGTGAAACATTATGCATAGTTGGAGAAAGTGGCAGCGGAAAATCTGTAACTAGTAAAACAATTATGGGTATTCTTCCAGTCAATGCCATTATTAGTAGTGGGCAAATCCTTTATGATGGAGAAGATCTTGTTAGAGTTAGTGAAGAAGAATTTCATCGTATTAGAGGTCATAAAATTGGAATGATTTTCCAAGATCCATTAAGTTCATTAAATCCTATTATGAAAGTTGGTAAGCAAATTATTGAAGCTACTATGATTAATAGAAATGTTTTAAAAAGAAGATTTAATGAATTAATTAGTAAAGAGCTAGTTGCTTTACGTAATGAAAAAGCCTCAGTAATTTATGAAGAAAGCAAAATGGAAAACGAGGTTGAAAGCTTAAAATTAATGATAACTAAATTAGATAATGCTATTAAAACCTCTGTTAAAACACAAAATGTTGAAGAATTAAATAAGATTAATAAGGTAATTAAAGATTATTTTATTAATCTTCATTCAATTACTGAATCTCAAATTGAAGACTTAAAAGCTAATATTGAAAGAATTAACGAAACTTCAATTAATGAAAATATTTTAGTTAATAAAAATATTAAAGAATTAAGAATTGAAACTCTTAATATCAGAATTGCTCAGTATGAAAAGGATTTAAATATTGAATATAAAGAAGAAGAAAGTAGAGCTTTAATTCAACAAAGAATAAAAACATTAAAATCTAATTTTAAAGTTTTAAAAGAAAGATACAAACATTTAAAACCTCTTCTTAAGGATGCTTTAAAACAATCTAAAGACATTGCTAAAATTGATAATAAAAAATATTATAAACAACTAGTTGAAGAAAAAGATAATAAGATTAGTGTATTAAAACAACACTTAAGCAATGTTCTGAATGAAATAAATTCAATTGTTCCTTCTTTAAATGAAGAAGAAAGAAAATTATATGATTTACTTACTAAAAAGAAAAAAAGTAAGAAAAAGAGTGTAATTACTGGAATTGCTACAGCTATTGAACAAGAAGAAGAAATTGTTTCAACTAATAATTGTGAATTAGATAAATTATTAGCTCAAAAGAAAGAAATTGAAGCAGAAATTGAAAAAGTAAATTCTGATTTTGTTAATTCTACAAAAATTACATATAGTGAAGCTAAAAAGATCGCTCTTAATGTTATGAAAGAAGTTGGAATACCTCTTCCTGAACAAAGATTTAATCAATATCCATTTGAGTTTAGTGGTGGTATGAGACAAAGAATTGTTATTGCAATTGCTTTGACTGCTAATCCAGATATTCTTATTTGTGATGAGCCTACAACCGCTCTTGATGTTACAATTCAAGCCCAAATTCTTGAATTAATTAATAGATTAAAAAGAGAAAGACAATTAAGCTGTATATTTATTACTCACGATCTTGGTGTTGTTGCAAATATGGCAGATAGAGTTGCTGTCATGTATGCTGGAAAAATCGTTGAATATGGAACGAGTTATGAAGTATTCTTCGATCCAAAACATCCATATACTTGGGCCTTATTATCATCTATTCCTGATATTGATAGTAAAGAAAAACTTGAATCAATTCCAGGAACTCCTCCAGATATGAGATTTCCAATTGAAGGTGATGCTTTCGCTTTAAGAAGTAAATATGCTATGGCGATTGACTTTAAGAGTGAGCCTCCTTACTTTAAAGTAAGTCCAACTCATTATGCTGCAACTTGGTTATTACATCCAAAAGCTAAGAAAGTTGAGATGCCAAAAATCGTTAAAACCCGTATCGAAAATGCTTTAAAAGGAGCTAAAAACAATGAAAAAGAATAAAGAATCAGAAAATACAAATTTAAATTCAGTTCCTTTTGAGCATATTAACGATTATAACGAATATAAAGAAGCTCAAAGAATTGAGAATACTTCATCCTTTATTGATGAACATCAAAATACGAAAAATGAATTAAAAGGTCAATTAAGTAAAGAACTTGAGATTGAAAATATTAAATCTAAATGTAAATTTAAACAAGATTTAGTAGATAACGATATTATTTTAAGTGTCAATCATTTAAAACAATATTTCTTTTTTGGAAAAGGTCCAAATAGACAAAAACAAAAAGCTGTTCATAATGTTTCTTTTCAAGTTAAATCTGGAGAATGTTTCGGAATAGTTGGTGAATCAGGATGCGGAAAGACAACAACCGGAAGAAGTATTATTCACCTTTACAACATTACTAGTGGCTCTATTTATTATAAAGGATATAGAATTGGCGCTGGTAGTAGATGGAATGAAAAGGAAATTAAATACACAAAAATTAGATTAAAACAAAAATTAAAAGATTTAGCAGTTGACTTAAAGAATAATGTTATTACTAAAGAAGAATATGATGCTAAAGTTAATGAAGCCAAGAAATTTGCTTCTGATATAATTGCTGTTCAAAAAGCTAAAATTAAGCAAATAAAGTATGATAATACTCATGTCGATTCTAGATTAATGAATGAAATTCAAATGATTTTCCAAGATCCAATTGATTCTCTTGATCCTAGAATGACTGTTGAAGATATTATTCAAGAAGGCTTAACAATTTCAAGACGTACAGTTCTTAAAGATGCTAAATTAAAATATCAATACGCTGTTGAACACGCTACAACTGAACAAGAAAAAATTGAAGCAAAAATTGCATATGATAATGTAGTTTCAAGCTATAATAAACAAGGATTTCATAAAAAAGTTGTTGAAGCCTTAGAAAAAGTTGGTTTAATTGCTGATTATGCTAATAGATATCCACACGAATTTAGTGGAGGACAAAGACAAAGAATTGGTATTGCAAGAGCTCTTGTAATGAATCCAAAATTGTTAATTTGTGATGAACCAATTTCTGCTCTTGATGTTTCAATTAGAGCTCAAATCATTAATCTTTTAAATGAATTAAAAGAAGAAATGAATTTAACAATTATCTTTATTGCTCATGACTTAAGTGTTGTTAAATATTTCTGTGATCGTATAGCTGTTATGTATTTTGGTGAATTAGTTGAACTTGCAAGTAGTGACGAGTTGTTTAAACATCCTCTTCATCCTTATACAAAATCATTATTAAGTGCAATTCCTAAACCAAATCCATTAACAGAGAAAAATAGGGTTAGAATTGTTTATAATCCAAGAGAATGTCACGATTATTCTAAAGAAAAACCTCACTTTGTTGAAGTTTGTAAAGATCATTTTGTATTAGCAAATTCAATTGAAGTTGAAAAATACAAAAAAGAAATTGAAGAAATTGATAGGAAAAACAAATAATCTGATTAAATATATAAAAAAGATATATTGCATAACTTTTTCTTTAAATCATCTATAATAAAGCAAATTAAACTAAATACATTGCGCAATTTAGTAAAATTCATAATTAATACATTGCGCTTTTTAGTATAATTGTTTTTTAAGTATTTTTGTTTATAAGAAAAAACTAGGCTAATCACTAAATGTGGTTAGCTTTTTTATAAATCCTAAATTAAGATGCCTATTATCTATTATTTTATTTAAATATTATTTTAATCAATATTTTTATATATATTTTTGTTATAATAATATTTATGAACGACCTTCAAAAAAAACAATTAGATATATTAAAAGAATTTATAAGAGTATGTAAAAAACATAATTTACATTATTTTTTAGTTGGTGGAACCTGTCTAGGAGCTATTAGACATAAAGGTTTTATTCCTTGGGACGATGATATTGATGTAGGTATGCCTAGAGCTGATTTTGATAAATTTATGCTCTTACAAGATGAATTTAAAGGAACTCCTTTATTTATTCAAAATTATAAAACAGATAGTAAATACATATATAATTTTGCAAAATTGAGAGATAGCTCAACTACATTTATTGAAGATTTTTATGCAAATCATAGAATAAATCATGGTGTTTGGATTGATATATTTCCAATTGATGGAATGTCTTATGAAGTAAAAGAAAGTAAAAAACTTGCTTATAAGATTAGACATGTATGGTTTAATATCTATTTAGCTTATCTTCCTGCTTTAAGAAGAACTGTTAGAAAAGAAACTTGGTTTAAAGATATTTGTTTAAATATTGTTGCTGGTTTGTTTTATGTTTTTGATATTGCTCATTATAGAAATAAATATATTGATAGATATGTTAGAAAAATTGATTATGATAAAGCAAAAATGGTTGGTAATTACTTTGGATTTAATATGAAAAAAGAAGCTATGCCAAAAGAATGGTTTGATGAATATATTGAAGTTGATTTTGAAGATATTAAAGTAAGTGTCTTAAAAGAATATGATAAATATTTAACTAAATTATATGGGAACTATATGAAATATCCTCCACTTGATAAACAGGTAGGACATCATTATAATAAAGGTCTTTCTTTAACGGAAGGATATAAAGACTATATAAAAAGAAATAGGATTTAAGGGGGAATTTATGAATTTTGCTTTAATTTTAGCTGCAGGAAGCGGCTCTAGAATGGGAAATAGTGATAGACCAAAACAGTTTTTACCAATATATGGTAAACCATTAATGGTTCATACAATTGAAGCATTTGAAATGCATGATGAAATTGATGGGGTAGTAATTGTCACTAATGAATCATATATTGATCAAGTAAAAGTGTGGTGTAAGCAATATGATTTAAGCAAAGTTAAAGCTGTTGTAGCTGGTGGGAATAGCCGTCAAATTTCTGTCTATAATGGTTTAATTGCATTAAAAGAGATTGCAAATGATAGTGATATTGTATTAATTCATGATGCAGCAAGACCTTTAATATCTTCAAAAATTATTTCTTCTAATATTGAAGCCTGTAAAAAATATGATGCTGTTGATACAGTAATTAAAGCTACTGATACTATTATTGTTTCAAAAGACAATGAAACTTTATCTTCAATCCCAAATAGAAGTGAACTTTATCAAGGTCAAACTCCTCAATCATTTAAATTATGTTTAATTCTAGAAGCTCACGAAAAAGCTAAAAGTAACTTAATTCCTAATGTTACAGATGATTGTAAATTAGTTCTTTCTTTAGGAAAAGAAGTCCATTTAGTTGAAGGAAGTGTTCAAAACTTTAAGATTACAACATTTGATGATTTAATGATTTTAAAAGCTTTACTTAAACTTGGTAAGAGTGAGGTACTTTAATGTTTACTAATATTTATAAAGTAACTTCACCAACAGTTATTGAAAAATTTGTTGATAATGTTGAACTTGAAACTGATAAAGTGGTCGTAAAAGTTGATTATATGGCTATTTGTAAGGCAGATATAAGATATTTTTTAGGTGCTAGAGACAAAAATGTGTTAGAACATAAATATCCTCTTGCTCCAATTCATGAAGCTGTAGGTCATGTTATTAAAGATCCTACAAATACATTTAAAAAAGGGGATAAAGTTATTTTAATTCCTAATTCAACAACAAAAGAAAACCTATCAAGAGATATAAATTATAGATGTGCTCGCCCTGATTTAGGTTCAAATTATGCTTTAAATGCTACATTTAGAAGTTCAACAACAGACGGGTTTTTAAGACAATATTATACGTGTTTTCCTTCTTTACTTGTTAAATATAATGATAAAATTAGTGGGGAAATAGCAGTGTTTTCTGAATTATTAAGTGTTTCTAACGCTGCTTTAAGAAGGATTGATTTTTCTAAAGTTAAAAAACTTGCTTTATTTGGTGATGGCATTATGGGATATGTTGTTTATGTAATGCTTGTAAATAAATATAATGATTTAGATATTACTGTTTTTGGAACGATGGAAGAAAAATTAAAGATGTTTAAAAAAGCAAAAACAAAACTTGTAAGTGAACCATGTAATGAATGGTTTGATACCCTAATTGAATGTGTTGGTGGGCAATATTCTGAAAATGCAATTAATAACATGATTAATATTGCTTCAGTTGGAGCAGATTTAATTCTAATGGGGGTAAGTGAATCAAAAATTCCTCTAAATACCCGTTTAATTTTAGAAAAAGGCTTAACAATCAAGGGTGTTACTAGAAGTAATAGAGAAGATTTTGAAACTGTTGCATCTTTATTTAATAATGAAGAATTTGTTAATGATGTAAAACCTCTTGTTCTTTCTGTTAATAATATTAATTCTCTTAATGATATATATAAATGTTTTTATGATGATATAAATAATAAAACAGTTATTGGAAAAAATATAATGACTTGGTAATATTATATTTTTTCTTTAATTATATTAAAGAAACAAGTAAAATATACTAAATGGAAAACAAGAATAAAAACGAAAACATAGTTAATACTTCAAGTGAAGCATTAAATGAACCTATCAAAGAAGATGTTGAAGAAGTTAATCAAGAAGCATCTAAGGATAGTAATGAAAAAAAAGAAAGAAATAAGAAAATACTAAAATATATTCTTTATTTTCTTGGAATTATTATTATTACTGGACTTGTTCTGTTTTTTTCGTTGAATGGAAATACAAAAGCTTATAATGAAGAAACTGGTGTTGTTGAAGAAATGAAAGTTTATGAAGCAATTCCTGGTACTTTTGGAAGAATATTTACGAAACAAAATACTATTATTTTCTTTTTCGTATTCCTTGCTATGATTGTGGTATATTACGGAATTAAAGCGTTAAATTTATTGCTTTATGCTCGTTTATATACAAAAAAATATAAATATCATCAAGCAATTGCTAATCAATTAATTGGTGTTTTTTATTCTGATATTACTCCTGGTTCAAGCGGAGGTCAATTTGCTCAAATTTATACCTTTAAAAAACAAGGTCTTCCAATTTCGACGGCTGCTAGTATTTTGGTTATGGCATTTATCGTCTACCAAAGTGTTTTAGTCTGTTGTGGTTTGCTTTCAATGGTTAAGATTAATGAAGTTTTATCAATTCAAGTTATTGATATAAGCATTGGATCAACTCAAATCCCTATTCCTGTTACTGTATTTATTATTGTTGGTTTTGTTTTAAATTCATTTATTATTATTTTGCTTTTCTTAATGTCTTATTCAAGGAAATTACATGGATTTATTTTAAATCATGGAATTAATTTTCTTGCTAAATTACATTTAATTAAACACCCAGAAGAAAAAAGAGAGTCTTTAAGATTACAAGTTGAAAATTTTAGAGTTGAGCTTAGACGTTTGCAGTCCAATATTCCATTTACAATTCTTGTCATTTTTACAACATTTTTATCTTTATTTGTTAGTGGAAGTCTTCCTTGTATTTGTGGTTACGCCCTTAATGGATTTGAAGGTGAACCAACATTTGTTAGTGTTATGAATAATATGTTTACGTCATTTTGTTACATGAATTTCCATCAAATGATGACTGGACTTGTTCCTCTTCCTGGAAGTGCTGGAATTTCTGAATTTGTATTTACAAGATTATTTACATATACTAAGCCAATTTTAAATGATGAAGGAATAGTAATTTGGACTAAAGCTTTTTTTACAGGGCAACAATTTGGTGCTGCAGGACAAAGTGCTTTAATGCTTCTTTGGAGATTTGGAACTTTTTATATTCCTTTCTTTATTAGTGCTTTAGTTTCTGCTTTATATAAATCTCGTGGCCTCAAAGGTAAGGAAAGATTTTATAAAATTGATAACGCTCGTAAAACATTTCTTACGATTCAAATGGAAACTCTTGATGAAAGAAAACTTACTAGTTCTATCGCATATAGTGAAGTTCAATATAAACGTCACGAAATGAAAAAAAAGAAGAAAAAAGGAAAGGAGAAAGATAACCAACAATGAATATTTGTCTTTTTTCTGACTCTTATTTGCCTGAAATTAATGGAGTTGCAACAAGTGTTAACTCCCTTTATAAATTATTAAAATCTTATGGTCACAATGTAAGAGTTGTTACTACAACTGATCAAAAAGATGTCGTAATTGAGGGAGATGTTATTAGAATTCCAGGAATTACTTTAAAAAAGATATATGGATATAAATTATCTAATATATATAATTCTAAGGCTTTTAAATATTTAAAAACATTACACCTTGATGTGATTCATATTAATTCTGAGTTTGGTATTGGACAATTTGGTTTTATTGTAGCCTCTATTTTAAACTGTGCTACAGTTTATACCTATCATACAATGTATGAAGAATACACATATTATATTACGAAAGGATATTTTGATAGATTTTCTAAATGGGTTATTCGTGAATATGCTAAAGATTGTATGGAAAGAGCAACTGAAATTATTTCACCTAGCGAAAAAACTAAAAATTATATTAGATCCATTGGTATTAATAAATATGTAAATGTTGTTCCAACTGGTTTCAATTTCTCTAGATTTCAAGATGTTGATCATTTAGATCCTAAAGTATTAGAAATAAAAAGAAAATACAATATAAGCGAAGATGATAGGGTATTAATCTGTTTAGGAAGAATTGCTAAAGAGAAGTCTTTTGATGTTGTCATTAAAGGTTATAAAAAATATTTGGATACTTATAAAAATAAGAAGACTAAGCTATTGTTTGTTGGGGCAGGCCCTGCTCTTGACGAACTAAAAGATTTATCTTCTAAATTAAACTTGAATGATAATATTATTTTTGTTGGTAAAGTTAATCAAGATGAAACACAATATTATTATCGAACAGCTGAAGTATTTTTAAATGCTTCAACAAGCGAGACTCAAGGATTAACTTTTATGGAGGCAATGGCTAGTAACTTACTTGTTCTATGCAGGTTTGATAACTCATTATTAGGAGTTATCAACAATAATGTTAATGGATTTTTCTATATAGACGAGGATGATTTTAAAGATAAACTTAATAGTGTTTTAAATTTGGACAAGGAAAAAGTAGAAAAAATAAAATCAAATGCTTTAAGTTCAATTGATAAATTTTCTGATAAAACTTTTTATAGCAATATAATTGAGGTATATAATCGTGCAAGAAGAAGAAGTTGGTAAAAATAAAATTTTAAATATAAAAGAAGAAAACTATAAAAAAGTTATCATAACAAAAAATGGTAAATTCACAGTTTATAGTTTATTTTTTGATTGTAATAGATTTTCAACTTTAAATAGTCTATCAAAAGAAGATGAACTCGAATTAGAAAAAGAATCTAAATTATCTAAAATGGTTGATTTTTGCATAAAAATATTAAGAAAAAATTTTATTTCTTCTAATGAATTAAGGCAAAAACTAAATAAAAAATTTAATGATGAAGAATTGACTAATGAAGTTATTGAATTGTTAATTAAAAATAAGATTTTAGATGATAAAAAATATGTTTTTATTGCTAAATCTTTACTAGATGAAGCTCTGTATGGGAAATATTTTATTATTGATTATTTTAAGAAAAAGAAAATTAGTAATGAAATTATTGCTACTTTAACCTTTGATGAAGAAAAAGAAGTTGAAAAAGCATTCAAATTTTTCCAAAGTATTAAAAATATTTATGTCTTTACAAACACTTTAAAAGCGAAAAAAAAGATAGGACAAGAGTTGTTAAGTAGAGGTTTTGAATTAAATATTATTTCTTCTTTAGTTGATAATTTAAAAACAGATCATGAAATTGAACAAAAATTATTAGAAAGAGATGCTATTAAATTAAAAAATAAGTTTTCAAAAAAATATAGTGGATTAGTCCTTCAAAATAAAATTATTACTGGTTTAATTAAGATTGGTTATAGTTATAAAGAAATTACTAATTATTTAAATAATGGGGGTATAAGCAATGATTAAGGATTTGTTTATTAATGGCAATGCAAGTGGTGTTTATGTTGTAAATAATGTTTCATGTGGAGTCTCTAAAACAGGACAAGGCTTCTTAAATGTAACATTGCAAGATAAAACTGGAATAATAGATGCAAAAAAATGGTCATATTCTCCAAGTGATTTAGATATTATTAAAAAGGGTAATGTAATTAGAGTAGATGGAACTGTTAAAAGCTTTAAAGACAATCTCCAAATTAGTATTGATGGTGCATTTATTGCTAGTAAAGATGATCCTAATTTTGAAGATGTTGTCGCTGTTTCTCCTATTAATTTTGAAACTTTAAAAAGTGATTTAGATAGATGTATTAATTTAGTTAGTGATAGTGATTATCATAATCTTTTAGTAGCGTTATTTAATAACGAAGGTATAATGGAAAGATATTTAAATTTTCCTGCAGCTGTAAGAAACCATCATGATTTTCTCCATGGAATTTTACATCACTCCTTAAGTATGGTTCATTTAATTGAATCCATAGTTTTAAATTATAGTGACTTAAATAAAGACCTTTTAATATGTGGAGCATTACTTCATGATATTGGAAAAATTGTTGAATTAAGTGGACCTGTAGGCACTGTATATACTAAAGAAGGATTATTATTAGGGCATCTTCTAATTGGGGTTGAAATTGTTTCTAAGGTTGGTGAAGAAATTAAGATGGATAAGGAAAAACTATTATTATTAAAACATTTAATTGCTTCACATCATGGAAAACTTGAATTTGGAGCTATAGCTTTGCCTCAAACAAGAGAAGCTTTTATTTTAGCAAGTGTGGATGATTTTGATGCTAAAATGATGGCTATTGATAAAGCATTAGCAAATACAGAAAAAGATTCTTTCAGCGAAAGAATCTTTGCCCTTGAAAATCGTAGTTTCTTAAAATAAATATTATTTATCAGTTAATTTTTCCATAACCTCAACAAGTTGATATTTAATATCGCTTGTTTTAAATTCTAATTTAAATCCATCAGTTGATTCATAGCGAGGTATTACATGGACATGGAAATGTCTAACTGTCTGACCAGCAGCTTCATAACAATTAGTTAAAATATTAACACCTTTTGCTCCTAATTGTTTAATTTGAACTTGGCCAATTCGCTGAGCAACATCCATAACTTTATGTAATATTTCTTTTGGAGCACTTAATGCTGTTTCGTAATGTTCTTTTGAAATTACTAAAGTATGTCCATAAGTTACTGGATTAACATCAAGAAAAGCTAAAACATCATCATCTTCATAAATCTTATAAGATGGAATTACTCCATCAGCGATTTTACAAAAAATACAATTTGAATCAAATTTCATATTATTCCTCCAATTATAAAAAAGAGTCATTTAAGACTCTTTTATTATACTATTATTTTAGATGTTATTAATCAAAAATATCTGGGAAAGTTGATTTAAAGTAATCATATACTTTTTGATCAAAGTAAACGATTTCAGCTTCACTAACATAATATTCAAGAGCATCGCTTGAGAAGGTTGATCCTTTTGCAAGAGTATAACCAGCTCTACGAGCAATTTGTTCGATATTTGTCATATTATCGTTAGTAGTAGTTTTGGTAATTAATGTAGAAGCAACACAATCATAAACTGCAACGATATAGAATTTACCACTATCTTCCCAAATAATTGAGTCAGCTTCGTTAGTAGTTGTATATGTATCTTTCTTTAAGAAACTAACTCCACCAGCTTTAAATTGTTTTAAATATTGTCTATCAATTGGAGTAGTGGAAGTTTTTGAATCAGCAATTTCTCTAATGATTCCAAATGAGAATAATTTTGAAGTAATATCACTTGGTAATCCAGAGAAATCTGATTTTGTTCCCCATTTTTGAGTTACATAATTTTCAGCAGCAAGAGAATCAGTTTTAATTTTTAAACCTTCTTTTGGACTATATGATCTTGAATTAATAGTTGTAAATGAACTATATAAACTTGAATCATTGGTAAGTGGATTTGTTGTAAGTTTTGAATAGTCTTTAATTAAAGAAGCATATTTACTTCCTTTGTAGTAGCTATAAGCATTTTTTGCTTCACCTTCAACATATGTTCCACTAGCTGTAATATTTACATTAGGATTTTCATTAGTTGAAACACCAAAAGTTTTTTCAGCAATATTTTTCTCATATGTGCCTAATGTGTATTCAGCATTATTTAAAATACCTTTCCAAGCTCTTGAAGCAACTGAGAAATCAAGTGTTTGATTAGCTTCAACATTTTTAGCATAATCAAGAACAAAATTTGTTAATAATGATTTTGCTTTTTTGTCATCATTATCGCTAATTTCAATATATTCAATCTTTCTTTGTTGAGTAATACCAATAGTTGGATATTGATTTTCAATCATATATTGTTCAACTAATAAAGTGTTTTGAATAGTTGGCATGATTGTTTTGTTGATGTAATCAACATATCTATAAAGGTGAACAAGTTTATTTTCTCCTTCATAAATATTTTTCATTCCTTCTTCAGTAATGGCATCGTATTTATCATCAACCAATAATCCATATGAATATTCATCTAATTCAGTTTCATTAACAAGGTATGTTTTTTCTGCACCTTTATGATTTTGAACTTTATCAAAAGAATAATCTGGATTGGAATATAATTTTTGAATTTCAGCATCGCTAATTACGTTTCCATCTTTATCATTTAATGGATATAATTGGTCAGCAACATTTCTAGCAAATAATACTTCATAATATTTGTCATCTTTTCTGTATGTGCCGCTGCACCAGTTTGTATATACTTCATTGATTACTTGATTAAAGGCTAATTCAGTGATTTGATCAATTCTTTCATCGTAAGTTGCAATAGAAGTTGATGTGATATTTGGTTTTTCTTCAAAAGTAATACTAATTCCAGTATCAACCCAATTCCAGTAAGCTTTATGGTTTTCAATAAAAGTTTTTTTGTTATCAAATGAAGCATTGCTCCAATAAACATTTGTTCCATTATTTGAATCAATAATTAAATCGACAGAATATTTATCAGTAGTTTTGTCGTATCTAAATTCATATTGACCAAGAATATTATATGAAAGTTGTTCACTAAACATTTCTTTAATGGTTGTGCTAAATGATGAATCGCTATAAATTTTATTAAATAAAGTTTCGAGTGAGTCACCATCAACAGCAACTGAAGATGTTGTCAATTGTTCGCTTCCGTTATTTAATTTTACTTTAGCGGTTGAATCGCAGGAAGTTAAAGCTACGAAACCTAATACTAAAGCAGTTAATGCAATTAAATTCTTTTTCATATCTTTTTCCTCCATTATTTAATGCTTGTTGAGTAGTAACAATATCCACCTTTTTGGAAAGCTGGATCTGTTTCAGCATCCTTAAATCTTAAGGCACAAGTTTCAGGAATTAATCCATATTTTCTACTGCGATCTTGATTTTCAAGAGTAGTAGCATATTGTTCCCAAGAACTGTTTAAACTCTCCATGTTGGATTGAGCAGCAGTATTCTTTAAGTTATTTTGATAAGCTTGAACCAAGTTTTTAGCTGTTTCATTTTTAACTTCAACACTAGTTTCACCAACTAACCAAGCAAATTCATTTGCACTCTTAATAGATGTTTCACTAACATAAGAATTTGATGTAACTTCACTTGTAATTGTTGAACTAACTAATGATTCGTATTTAGCAGGAGTGGTGTAAACATCATTGTTAATAAAGGTTGATTTTGGTAAATATGTTCCATCAGTTGTTTCAAATTGAGGGAATTCACCTTTATAACTTCCGTTATCAACATTGTAATATGGAAGACCAGTAGAACTGTTAAATCCTTCTTGATAAATTGGTGATTTTGGAGCGTAATATTCATTAATACTAACTTCATATGAACCATTTTTAGCTCTTGAATCATTTACTGTAACTTTCTTAGTTGTTTTTCCATTTGTATCAACAAAATCAAAGTAATCTTTTTCAATTGTAATAAGATGGATGCCTCCGCTACTTGTAGCGTTAACAACTAACATAATTGGATTGCCTTTTTCATCACATAATACTGGATGTTCTAATCCTGCAATTGTCTTGAAGTGGTTCTTTGCTGTTGGATCAGTGATGTAATCAGCAGTACCAAGTTTATATTTTCCATTGCTATCTAAATCAGAATGAATAGCAGTTCCTGAATCTGAATTGATAAATCCGCCAGCAGTAGTAGGATTTTCAGCTGCAATGTGATTATTTACAATAAATGAAACGTTATGCACATTGAAATATTTATTGAAAAGAATGTTTCTTGGGAAATATTCTTCATTTCCTTCGTTAACTTTTTTACCATTAACATCTTCTAAATCTCTATATTCATATAATTTATCAATTGCTTCATATGGTATGTAGTTAGCTCCGATACTTTTAACTGTATCTCTTGATTCTTTACTACCTCCTAAACCGATGAATGAATCACCCTTAGTATTTAAGAAGTTTTCATAGTTAGCAGCTTTTTGAGTATTGATAATTGATTCGTAAGCATAAATACCTAATTTGAATTCATTAACGAATCCAGTTTTAGTACCCATTACATAGACACCATTTCTATCTACACTTCCAGTATCTTCACTTTCATCGTGAGTAATAATACCAAATGTATTAGTATCTGTATTTGATTCGAGTAATCTTGAGAATACACGATGTAATTTTGTAGCTTGTGTGCTTGAAATTTTACTCTTTGTAAAATTATCACTAGAATCGCCAGCTTTGACAAGTAAATGTCTAACAGCATAAGGCATATTTACATTTAAATATCCTTCGTTTCCCCATAATTGGTTATATAAGGCTTGATTAGAATAGTTTTCACTTTCGGTGTCAATTTTCCACTCGTTGAATTGTTCATCGAATTCTTTAGTAACTTTCTTCTTCATGTATTCTAATTCTTTTTCAAGATAAAGCATTCTTTCATTTTCTTTATCTGATTTTGAATCATCATAGTAAGAAAGTGTAGCTAAATAATCACTCCATGATTGGTCATTTTTATCAGCATCATTCTTTAAGTTTGTAATTGCAAGTTTTGTACTACTTGTAATTTCGTTTTGATATTTGTTTAAAACACCACCTTCTTGGAAAGATAATCTAACAGCGACATCATAAATTGTGTCATAGTAAGCTTTTGCGTGATCTTTAGGATTTGTTTTTAAATATCTTTCATAAACATCTTGAGCATTAATTTCGGCTTCTTTTACATCGCCTGAACTAGTAGTAAATTTATATGTTAATACTAAGTCATCTTTAGCAGTGATATCACCACAACTTGCTAATGATGTAAGTGTTAATGCACATAAACCGAATACTATACCCATTTTCATTTTCTTCATAAATAAATATCCTTTCGTTTTTCAATGCGATTTATATTTTATACTATAGTATAAATAATTACAACTTTAAAAATTAATCAAGCTTATATAATTTAAATAAATTATATCTCCTTCGATAAAAAAATTATTATATTGTTTGTATAACAGACTAATTTAATATATTATTTTCTAGAAAAGGAAAAGTTATGAGTGTTTTAGAGATTAAAAATTTACATGTTAGTGTTGAAGGAAAAGAGATATTAAAAGGCGTTTCATTTAAAATTGAAAGTGGTGAAGTAGTTGGGTTATTAGGGCCAAATGGCAATGGAAAATCCACATTATTTGCTGCTATTATGGGCAATCCAAAATATAAGGTTTTAGAAGGAGAAGTTTTACTTGATGGAGTAAATCTTTTAAATCTTTCTGTTGATGAAAGAAGTAAAGCTGGAATATTTTTAGGTTTTCAAAATCCTGTAGAAATCCCAGGTGTAATTAGTGCTGACTTTTATAAAGCAGCTATAAATGCTCGTAGTGAAAATAGAGTTAGTTTATATAAATTTTATAAGACTTTAGAAGATGGTTGTAAGAGTGTAGAACTTCCATTTGAGTTTGTAAATAGAGGGTTAAATGATGGTTTTAGTGGTGGAGAAAGAAAAAGAAATGAAATTCTTCAAATGAAATTATTAAATCCTAAATTTGCTCTTTTAGATGAAATTGATAGTGGACTTGATGTTGATGCTATTAATTTGATTTCTAGATCTATTGTTGAACAACAACAAAAAGGCAGTGGATTTATTATTATTTCTCACTATGCAAGATTATTTGAATTAATCAATGTATCAAGAGTTTTAATTCTTGTTAATGGAAAAATTGCTCTAGAAGGTGATTCTTCTTTGATTAAACGTATTGATAAAGAGGGTTATGACTGGCTAAAAAGAGAACATAATATTGTTATTGAAGAAGAACATACAATGAATAAAGTTAGTATTGGAACATGTGCAACAAAAGAAGTTATTAAAAATGGAAACAAATAATATAAAAGAGATGGAAAAACATATAGTTTTTGATAAAAATTGCGACTTAACTATAAAAGAAAATGATGAAAAATCATATTCTTTTGTTGTAGAAAATAATTGTAAAGTTTCAGTTTTATTGGATATTACTTCTTCTTTAGACTTAAACATTGTAGTTAAAGATAATGGAGATTTAAAAATTGCTATTTTAAATAAAAAGAACAAAAACAATATAAATATTAATGGTGTTATAGAAAAAGAAGCTGGATTTACATGTGTTATTGCTGATTTTTGCAAAGAAGCAACTTCTTTAAATTCTAATGTAGATTTAAAAGGTGAATATTCAACTTCTAAATTTGTTGTTTCAAGCACAAGCAATGATAAATTTAAAAAGACATATAATATTAATTTTAATCATTTAAATAAAAATACTACTTCAAAAATAAAAGCATTTGGCGTTAGTTTAAAAGAAAGTGAAATTCAAGTAACAGGTGTTTCTTATATACCTAAAGAAAGTATTAAATCTAATGCATCACAAGAGGTAAAAATTATTCTTTTTGATAAAAATAGTAGAGGAAAAGCCTCACCAATTTTAAAAATTGAATGTGATGATATTAAAGCAAGTCATGGATGTAGTATTGGTTCAATTAATGATGACCATTTATATTATCTTTTAAGTCGAGGAATTGATATTGAAACTGTAAGAAAACTTATTGTTTTAGGTTATATTTTACCAATTAAAGAATATTTTAACGAACAAGAAAAGAAATATATTGATGAATATATAAGGGAGGATTTTAATTATGATTAATGTTAATAAAATAAGAAAAGATTTTCCTATGTTACAAAATAAAACACAACAAGGTCATCCTCTTGTTTATTTAGATAATGCTGCAACTACATTTAAACCTCAATGTGTAATAGATGCTTGTAACTCCTATTATTTAAATGAAAATGCAAATTCTCATAGAGGTGATTACGATTTAGCTTTTAAAGTTGATACTAAGGTAGATGAAGTTAGAACTAAAGTTGCTAATTTTATTAATGCAGAAAAGCAAGAAATAGTATTTACAAGTGGGACTAGCATGAGTTTAAATATGATTGCTTTTGGCTATGGCTTTAAGTTTTTAAAAGAAGGTGATGAAATACTTTTAAGTGAAGCTGAACATGCTTCTAATGTTTTACCTTGGTTTAAAGTAGCTGAATTAACTAAAGCAACAATAAAATACATTCCTTTAACAAAAGAGGGAAGATTGACTATTGAAAATTTTAAGAAAACTATTACAAAACATACAAAAGTTGTTTCATTAGCACTTATTACTAATGTTTTAGGATTTAATGTTGATATTAAAGAAATTAGTAAAATTGCCCATGAATATGGAGCAGTTGTAGTTTGTGATGGAGCTCAAAGCGTTCCTCATATGAAAACAGATGTTAAAGATTTAGATTGTGATTTCTTATCTTTTTCTGCTCATAAGATGTGTGGTCCTACTGGAATTGGAATTCTTTATGGAAAATTTGATTTATTAAAGATTATGGACCCATTAATGAGTGGTGGAGGAGATAATGCTCGATTTGATATGTGTGGAAATGTTGCTTTTTTAGCTCCACCTGCAAAGTTTGAAGCTGGAACCCTTAATTTAGAAGGAATTTATGGGCTTGGAGCATGCATTGATTACATCAATAATATTGGGATTGATAATATTTCTTCTTATGAAAAAGAATTAAGAAAATATGCCATAAATAAATTAAAATCTTTAGATAATATTATTATTTATAATGAAACAGCTGATGCTGGAATAATTACAATTAATGTTAAGGGTGTATTTCCTCAAGATGAAGCAAGTTATCTTAATAGTAAAGGGATTTGTGTTCGTAGTGGTGAGCATTGTGCAAAATTATTAAAAGATTTGTTAAAAACCGTTGGAACTGTTAGAATTTCATTCTATTTCTACAATACTTTTGAAGAAATAGATACTTTGTATGAAGCTTTAAAGAATGGAGGTGATTTCTTAGATGCCTATTTCAATTAATCCACAAATGATGCGTGAGATTATTATGGACCATTATAATAATCCGCTTCATAAATCTACTCCATCTGACAAGGAAAACTATCTTTCTATTCGTATGGATAGTGATTCTTGTATTGATGATATTACTATTTATTTAAAAATCGAAAATGATATAGTTGTCAAAACTTATTTTGATGGCATAGCATGTACTATTTCAACAGCAAGTACGGATATTTTATGCGATCTTATTTTGAATAAATCTAAAAGTGACGCTTTATATATTTTAGAGCAATATACAAATATGATTTTTGAAAAAGAATATAACGACGAAGTTTTAGATGAAGCCTTAGTTTTTGCAAATACTCATAAACAAGCAGCAAGAATTAAATGTGCTACTTTAGGGAGTACAGGTTTAAAAGAACTTATTGAATGTGAGGGACACACTCATGGGTAAGAAAGATGAATTAAATTTATCAAGAGAATATAAATATGATTTTAAAGATAACATTGCCTCAATTGAATCTACAGGAAAAGGATTATCAAGAGAAGTAGTTGAGGCAATTTCAAAAGCTAAACATGAGCCTGAGTGGATGTTAGAATTTCGATTAAAATCATATGATTTGTTTAATAAAATTGATTTTCCAAAATTTGGACCAGACACGACTAAATTAGATTTTAATTCATATACTTATTTTACTCGTTATGTAAATGGTGAAAAACAATCTTGGGATAATGTACCTGAAACTATTAAAAATACTTTTAATAAATTAGGAATTCCCGAGGCCGAGCAAAAATATTTAAGTGGTGCTGCTACTCAATATGAATCGGAAATGGTTTATCATAATATGCTAAAAGAAGTAGAAGAAAAGGGTGTTATTTTCCTTTCTACTGATATGGCATTAAAATTATATCCAGATTTATTTAAGAAATATTTTGGAACAGTTGTTAAAACAAATGATAACAAATTTAGTGCTTTAAATGGAGCAGTATGGAGTGGTGGATCTTTTATTTATGTTCCAAAAAATGTTAAATTAGATAAACCTTTGCAGTCTTATTTTAGAATTAATAACCAAAAAACTGGTCAATTTGAAAGAACATTAATTATATGTGATGAGGGGAGTAGCCTTCATTATGTTGAAGGGTGTACAGCTCCTATTTATAGCGAAGACTCTCTTCATGCTGCTGTTGTTGAAATAGTAGTTTGTAAAAATGCTAAATGTAGATATTCGACAGTTCAAAACTGGTCTAATAATATTGTTAATTTAGTTACAAAAAGAGCGGTTTGTTATGAAAACGCAACGATGGAATGGATTGATGGAAATATTGGTTCACAAATTAATATGAAATATCCAGGGACAATTCTAAGAGGAGATAATTCTAAAGGTGTATGCATTTCGATTGCTGTAGCTAAAAATGGACAATTCCAAGATGCTGGAGCAAGAATGATTCATGAAGGAAAAAATACTTCAAGTCAAATTATTTCTAAATCTATTGTTCGAGATGGTGGAATTTCAAATTATAGAGGAACTGCTCGTATTATGAAAAATGCAACAGGAAGCAAAACTCATATTGAATGTGATACTTTAATTCTTGATTCTAGGAGTAAGTCAGATACTATTCCTAAGAATGAATGTTTTAATAACTCTAGTTTCCTTGAACACGAAGCAACTGTTAGTAAAATTAATGAAGATCAATTATTTTATTTAATGAGTAGAGGAATTAGTAAAAAAGACGCTATTCAAATGATTGTTATGGGATTTATAGAACCATTTTCAAAAGAATTACCAATGGAATATGCTGTTGAATTAAATCAACTTATTAAACTAGATATGGATGGTAGTGTAGGCTAATATGATTGTAAATTATGATTATGATGTAATTGTAGTTGGTGGAGGACATGCTGGAGTTGAAGCATGTTTAGCAAGTGCAAAACTTAATAAAAAGACTTTATTAATTACACTTAATTTTAATATGGTCGCCAATATGCCTTGTAATCCTTCAATTGGGGGTAGTGCAAAAGGTATAGTTGTTAGAGAGATAGATGCTCTTGGTGGCTTTATGGGTAAAGCTGCTGATTACGATTATTTGCAAATGAAAATGCTTAATACTGCAAAAGGTGTTGGTGTAAGATGTTTAAGAGCTCAAGAAGATAAACTTAGATATCCAAAATATGTCCAAAATCATATAAAAAATAGTAAAAACCTTGATGTTTTAGAAGATGAAGTTAAAGGCATAATTTTTGAAAACGATACGATTTATGGCGTTATTTTGAGTGAGAATAGAAAAATATATGCTCGTGCTGTTGTTCTTTCTACTGGAACATATATGAATAGTGAAATAATGGTTGGGCATTCTAAAGTAAGTGGAGGACCTGATGGAGAAAAACCTTCTGTTGGCTTAAGCGATTATTTAAGAAATGAAATGGGTCTAGATTTGATTAGATTAAAAACTGGTACTCCTCAAAGACTCGCTAAGGAATCCATCGATTTTTCTAAAGCTGAAATTCAACTTGGAAATGTCGAAGACGAAGGATTTAGTTATGAAACAAATAGCTTTAAGGCTATAAAAGATCAAGAGCCATGCTATTTAATTTATACAAATGAAAAGACTCATAAAATCATTAGAGATAATTTACTAGAGTCTAGTATGTATGGAGGAATTGTTAAAGGTGTAGGTCCAAGATATTGTCCTTCTATTGAAGATAAATTAGTTAGATTTGCTGATAAACCTAGACATCAATTATTTTTAGAACCAGAAAGTTATGATACAAATAGTATATATTTACAGGGTTTTTCTACTTCTATGCCTAAAGATATTCAAGAAAAAATGGTTCATTCTTTAAGCGGATTAGAAAACGCAAAAATATTAAAATATGCTTATGCTATTGAATATGATGCTTTTGAGACTTACGAATATACTTTTTCATTAATGACAAAAAAATATAAAGGTTTATTTATTGCTGGTCAAATTTGTGGGACAAGTGGCTATGAAGAAGCAGCAGGTTTAGGTTTAATAGCTGGAATCAATGCAAGTAGATATATTGATAATTTAGAACCTTTAATTTTAGGAAGAGATGAAGCCTATATTGGAGTTATGATTGATGATTTAGTTACAAAAGGAACTAAAGAACCATATAGATTGCTTTCTAGTAGAGCAGAATATAGACTCCTTTTAAGAAGTGACAATGCTGATTATCGTTTAACTGAAATTGGTAAAAATATAGGGTTAATTGATGATGAAAGATATTTAAAATTCAAAGATAAATACAATAAAATCAATCAAATTTTATATATTTTAAAAACTACATATTTAGGTGAAACGAGTTCAATAAATGAAGGCCTTTTACAAAAAGGATATGAAAGATTAAGTAGTGGCGTTAAAGCGATTGATATATTAAAAAGAAATGGGATTTCATATAGTTTTTTAAAAAATTATATTTCAATTCCATCATATTTAAGTCTTGATAAGAGTGGTGAAGAAGAAATAGAAATAATAGCAAAATACGAAGGATATATCGAAGGAGAAAGAAAAGAAGTTGCTAAATTTAAGAAATTAGAAAATCTAAAATTAAAAGAATCAATAGATTATTCATTAATTGATGGATTAGCTTTAGAAGCAAGACAAAAATTAAATAAAGTAAAACCATTAAATATTGGGCAAGCTTCAAGAATTAGTGGAGTAAATCCTAGTGATATTGCTATATTAATAATGAATTTAAAAAATAAAAAGATATGATTACTTTAGATGAAATTAGAAATAATACTAAACTACAAGAATATAAAAGAATGGTAATTGAAACAAATGAAGTTCTAAATTTAACAGCAATAACTGATTCATTTGAGTTTGATGTAAAACATCTTTATGATTCTTTATTAATTAGTGATTATTTTGATTATAAATTTAAAAATATTATGGATTTAGGAAGTGGAGCTGGTTTCCCAGGAATTCCACTTGCTATTTTACTTAAAGATACAAACTTTTATCTTGTTGAACCTACAAAAAAAAGATGTGATTTTTTAACTAGGGTTAAAGATGCTTTAAATTTAACAAATGTAACAATAATTAATAAAAGGAGTGAGGATTTAGATATTAATTTTAGAGGCTATTTTGATTTTATAGTTACAAGAGCGGTCTCTAGACTTAATATTTTGCTTGAAATTTCATTACCATTTTTAAAAACAAATGGATATTTAATTTGTTATAAAGGTATTAAGTATCAAGAAGAAATAAATGAATCTAGCATAGCTTTAAAAATTCTTAATTCGACTATTGAGGAAGTTAAAAAAGAAACTTTACCATTTTTAAATGAGGAAAGATTTAATATAATAATTAAAAAGAATAAAGAAATAGATAAAAAATATCCTCGACTTTATTCAATAATTAAAAAGAGACCTTTATAGATGAAAATTATTGCTATTGCCAATCAAAAAGGTGGAGTTGGAAAAACTACCACATGTATTAATTTAGCGGCTAGTTTAAGTGAACTTAACCGTAAGGTTTTGCTTGTTGACTTAGATCCTCAAGGAAATTTAAGTAGAGGCCTTGGCCTTGATATTTCTTTAATTAATAAAAATATTTTTGATGCTTTAATTTTAGATGTTGATATTAATAAAGTAATTAAAAAAACTATGATGAAAGGTCTTGATATAATTCCTACTAATTTAAAATTATCCAACCTTGAAAGTGAAATATATCAAAAAAATGTTAGACCTTTTACCTTGCTTTCAAATGCACTTTCTTCTTTAAAAAAGAAATATGATTATATCTTAATTGATTGTCCTCCATCTTTAGGAATTCTATGCATTAATGCTCTTACTGCGGCTGATTCAGTATTAATTCCAGTTCAATGTGAATATTTTGCTCTTGAAGGATTAGCCCAAATTTTAGGTACAATCTCAAAAGTTCAAGAAATGTATAATAAAAAGTTAACAATAGAAGGATTTTTGTTAACAATGTTTGAATCAAGATCAAAACTCGGAAATGAAGTAGTAGAGCAAGTTAAAACATTATTTAGAGAAAATACATTTAATGTTATAGTTCCTCGTAATATTTCTTTAAGTGAATCAACTGCTAAAGGACTACCTGCAATACTTTATAAGCCAACCAGTCAAGGAAGTATTGCTTATAGACGTCTTGCAAGAGAAGTAATTGATAATGAAAGAAAATAAAATATTAAAAGAAAATAATTTAGAAGATTTAATTAAAAAATTTTCTAAATCAGATATTGTCTCTTCAATTAGGGAAAATTATAGTAAAGAGAATATTAAATACATATCAAATTATTTAATTAGTGATAATAAATACCTTGAAAAAGCTAAAGTTTTTGATTCTAATTTAAAAAATATTAAAAGTAGTATTGAAGAAAATGGGGTATACAAACCATTTTATGTAAATTATAAAGATAATAAATATGAAGTAATTATTGGAAGAAAAAGACTTAGAGCTAGTAAAGAATTAAAAGAAGAAAATGTTCCTTGCATTGTTTTTAGTGTAAATGAGCATGAAGAATTATTGATGCTTTTAGCTGATATTCAAGATCATAAAGAAGTTAATATGTATGAACTTTCTTTAATTTTAAATGAATTATATTCTAAATATAATTATAAACTAAAACAATTAGCAATCTTAATAAATCAATCAATATATCAAGTAAGTAATATTTTAAACTTAGTTAAATTACCATATGAAATACTACTTGATTTAGGAAATAATCTTACAAGTTATGGTATTTGTAAAACTTTAATTTATGCAAAACCTAATAAGGTTATGGAGTATTATAAAATATATAAAGAAAAAAACTTAAGTGTAAGAGATTTAGAATTACTTATTAAAAATGATAATAAGAAAGAAAAAAAGTTAAACATATTAGTAGATGAAGATAACCTAACTATTAATTTAAAATTTGAAAATAGTGAGGATTTACATAGGTTTTTAAAAAAGATAAATAAATAGTTTACTTAAAATATTTTTTTGATATACTAAAATTACTTCAGGGACAGGTGTAATTCCTTACTGGTGGTAGAGCCCACGAGACGAAAGTCAGAACTTGTTGAAATCAGTGCCAATAGTTAAAGTCTAGATGAAAGAAGATTTTTTATTTTCTCTTGAAGTAGAAAGAGAACTTATGAAAAGTAAAAGGATTATTAATTTAATCGTTCACGTTGCAATTTTTGGAGCTTTAGCAATTATTTTATATTGTGTTCCATATTTACAATTTTCCCTACCATTTTGCCCATCTTTTTTAAAAATTCACTTTGATGAAATACCAATTTTACTAGCTGGATATGCCTTTGGGCCATTAGAAGCAATATTAATTATAATATTAAAAGCATTATTTAAACTTATTCAAGATATTCCTGAAACTGGAGGAATAGGTGTTTTAGCAGATATTATTTATTCTTCATGTTTTATTTTACCTGCTGTTTTTATTTATAAAAAACATCGTACGTTAAAAGGGGCGATTGTTTCTATTTTAATAGGTATTGCTTCACAACTTTTAGTTAGTTGTGTTGTAGGATTATATTTAATTTACCCATTATATGGATTATATTTTTATCCTCAAGCTAAAAATTATATGGAAGCAATGGATGTAGTTGGTTCATTATTTACACCATTTGATAAAACAATAACTAATGCTACAGATCCTCGAATTATGTATAAATTCCTTCTTCCTTTTAATTTAATTAAAGATGGAATTGTAGCCGCTGTAGCTTTTGTTTGCTATAAGCCTTTAAGGATTTTAATTGAAAGAAACAATAAATAGCAATAAAAAAGACTATTCATTTGAATAGTCAATTTATTTTTAGTGAAATTATTTTGAAATAGCACCAACTGGGCAATTTGCGACAGCTTCATCAGCACTAGCTTCATCTAAATCTCCGATGACTCTAGCTTTACCTTCTTCATCTAATTCGAATGCTGAATCAAATGTTCCTACGCAAAGACCGCAACCAATGCAACTTTCAGTATCAACAGTAACTCTCATTTTAATTTCCTCCGATTTATTTTAATATAGCAAATTATAAAGAAAAATCAATAACAAAATTATTTAATAAATGGTTTAAAATACATAAAAAATATTCTTAATTTTATATTAAAAATATCTATTTTAGACTATAATATAAGTAACAAATGGAGGTATAAGATGAAATATCAAATAATTGGTAAGAATATTGAGGTAACTGAAGGCATCTCTTCAGCAATTAAAAGAAAAGTTGCTAAAATGGATAAATATTTTGAAAATCCAGATATGGTTGAGTGCAGAGCTGTTGTAAGAAGTTATAAAAACGAAGCAAAAGTTGAAATTACTTTAAGAAATAATGATATTATTTTTAGAGCTGAAGTAAAAGATGCTGATTTATATGCTGCAATTGATTTTTCAATCGATAAATTAGAAGGTCAAATGAGAAAATTAAAGACCAAATTAGAAAAAAGACATAATAAAGATGGCATTGGCAGATCAATTATTTATTCTGAAATAGAAGAACCTTACAATATAAGTGAAGATGAGATAGTTAAAACAAAAACTTATAATTTAAAACCAATTACAATGGAAGAAGCAATTATTGAAATGGAAGCAATAGGTCATGATTTCTATTTATATTTAGATACTGATGATGAAAAAGTTTCTGTTCTTTATAAGAGAAAAGAAGGGGGATATGGTTTAATTCAAGCTGAAAACAAAGTTGTTTTATAGAATTAAACTTTTTAAAATGAAGATTATTGCAACAGATTTAGATGGAACTTTGTTTTATCCAAAAGATAAAATTGAGATGATAAGTCCAAAAAATCTATATTTTCTACAAAATTTTATAGATGAAGGAAATAAAGTAGTTATAATTTCTGGAAGAAGTATCGATTTTGGAAAGAAAGTTATCAATAAAATTGGAAGAGACTGTTCAATAATTGGGTTTAACGGTACTTGCGTTTATAGCGATAATCAATTTATCGAAAAAAAGACAATGCCAAATGAGCTAGTTAAAGAATTTATAGATGATACATTTCAAACATTTAAAAATTTTGGTGTTTTTCTTATGACTGATAAAGGAGTTTCTGTTCATCTAAAGACTAAATCAAAATTTATAAGATGGTGTGCTAAAGTTTACTATAAATCACAAAAAATATATGCTGAACAATTTTCTAGCTTAGAAAGCGATTATGAGCATGAATTAGCATATGGAAACATTTATAAGGCAATGTTATTTTTTGGAATTAGTAAAAGAAAGATGAAAGCTGCTAGCGAAGCTAATAAAATTTTAAGAAATTCTTTTGAGAATTTTGAATGTTCTTGGTCTGGTCCAGTTATTGAAGTCACTTTAAAAGGATGTTCAAAAGCTAATGCTTTAAAGGATTTTATTAAATTAAAAAATTACTCTAAAGATGACGTTTATGTTGTCGGTGATAGCGGAAATGATATATCAATGTTTAAAGAATTTTATGAAAATAGCTTCTGTATGGAACATTCACCAAAGAGTATTAAAAAATATGCTAGATATACAATAGATAAATTTGAAGATTTATCTAGATATATTTATAAAAAATAGTAAAATATTATAGATAAGGAGAATTATTAAAAATGAATACTATTAGTCGTGTTATTGTTTCTTTAGTTTACTACAATTCACTTGTTAGAGATACACTCGAATACACAATTAACAAAGAAACATATGATGTAAATTTCTATGACTATAAACAAAACGGAATAGTCAATGAAATTAAACTTGAAACACCTTTAAAAATCTTTATGGATAAGAATGGTGAAAAAGGTGATGAATTAAGAAAGAAGCTTGAAAAATTTGGTGAAGATTTTTACAGCGATAAATCAACAGTAATTAAGAAAGCAGCTGACGGATTAAGAGTTGATCATGCTCAAAATATTAGAGTTTTTGAAAATGTTTGTCCAATTCATGAAGAATTAAATTCAATTATTCAATTACACGTAAATTTTGCAAGAGAAAACAATCAATTAGAAGAAAATATTGTTAAATTAGTTAGTGCTGATGAAAGATATTATAGAGCTGTTGCTTTCCTTTCATTATCAGGCGAATTATTCCGTCAATTTGATGAATATAATAAAGCAAGAAGAGAAGCAAATGGTGAAAAGACCCCTCAATCTAATTTTATTGAACAAGATTTAAGTAAAGTTGTTGGTTTATTAGGACTTGTTAGACAACATGCTACATGTAATGATCCAGTTTATACAGATTCTGTTGATGCATTGTGGAGAGCTGTCGAAATTATGAATGGTAAAAGACAAATTCCTCAAGGAAAACAATTTGCTGATGTAATTAATGAAGCTAATGCTAAAATTGGAGCATTTGTCCGTGATAGTGAAGAAGCTTGGAAAGCAATTTATCCTGCGATGATTAATGAACTCGTTGCTGATAATAAAAAAGCTCAAGAAGAAAAAGCAGAAGCTGAAGCTGCTAAATAATTATTTGTTAACAATTAATTTTTAAATAAACACTATGAAATTTTTTAAAGGAAAATCAAATGGTCAAATAGCCGCTTTTGTAATAGCTCTATTTCTTATGGTTTCTGGTCTAGTATTATTAATTTTTGGATTAATCGGAGACTATGGACCAAGAAATAACCCATTTACAGAAGCAAATACTTCAATTGCTTCTGCAGTTAAGTTCCCTTTAAGCTTAACTTGGATAGGAGTAATTGCTATTCTTGTTGGAAGTTTAACTTTTGCTTTAAGCTTGAATTTCATGGCAAAAGCAACTGAAAGAGAAGCTGAAAAAGAAGTTAGAAGAAAACAACGACTTGAAGTTATTAATCAATC